>NZ_CAXCAM010000002.1:0-125532 GCF_963980585.1 uncultured Ilumatobacter sp. | reverse complement strand
GCAGCATCGTCAGCAGCATCGACCGCCGCATCGTCCGTGGGGCTTCCCCGTCTGCTCGTCATCATGGGCTCCGGTGAAACTGCACCAACAATGAAGGGTCCACATCGCCAGGTGTTCGAGCAGCTTGCGGCGTCGACCGGCGGGTCCGTCGACGCGGTCCTCCTCGACACACCGTTCGGCTTTCAGGAGAACGTCGAGATCCTCGCGGCCAAGACCGCCGAGTACTTCACCGACGCAGTGAGCCGACATGTCGCCATCGCAGGTCTGGCACGTACCGACCACGGCGATGTCGTTGGGATTGAGACGGCCATCGCCAAGATCCGTGCGGCCGACTGGGTGTTTGCCGGTCCCGGCAGCCCGACGTTTGCGCTCCGCCAGTGGGCTGGGACGCCGATCCCCGACTCGATTGGCGCCAAGCTACGCGACGGAGGTGCTGTTGTCTTTTCGTCAGCCGCGGCGCTGACACTCGGGCGCAAGACCATTCCGGTGTACGAGGTGTACAAGTCGGGCGCCGATCCGTACTGGGTCGACGGACTCGATCTGCTCACCGCCATCGGTCTTCCTGTCGTGGTGATCCCGCACTACGACAACAAGGAGGGCGGCAATCACGACACGAGCAAGTGTTATCTGGGCGAGCGGCGCCTGTTGATGCTCGAACCTGAACTCGATGATGATGTCTTCATCCTCGGCGTCGACGAACACACTGGCGTCATCATCGACCTCGACGCCCAGACTGCCGAAGTGGTCGGCAAAGGCGGCATCACGCTCCGCAAAGATGCGGTGTCCACCCGGATCGAATCCGGCGAGACCGTCCCCTTCAGCACCCTGCAGCGCGGCCCGGTTGGCGACGCCTCCGGCGCTGCCCCGGCGCTCGCGGTAGAACCCGTCCCCGAGACTCCTGACACGATGGTGACGGAGGGCGTCGAGATTCCGTCGCTGGCAGCCGATGCGGCGAGGCTCGAAGCCGAATTTGATGCTGCACTCGCTGCACGAGATGCCGACGCCGCGCTCGGCGCCATTCTTTCTCTCGACAGCGCGATGATCGAGTGGGGACGCGACACCCTGCAGGGCGACGAGATGGACCGCGCTCGAGCGTCGCTCCGATCGATGATCGTCCGGCTCGGCGCTGCCGCTGCTGGCGGCGTGCGTGACCCGCGTCAGGTTCTCGGTCCAGTCGTCGAAGCAGCCCTCGCTGCGCGAGTAACCGCTCGTGAAGCGAAGGCCTACTCCGTCAGCGATGCCATCCGCGACAATCTGGCCGCTGCAGGTATTGAGGTGCGCGACACCCCGCAGGGTGCCGAATGGGTGATCGACGAGCCGGCGAGTTCGTAGCCCCGGTCAGGCGAGCGGGTCGTCAATCGCTACCGCGAGCACGGCAGCGGGATCGATGTGCACCGGTTCGCTCAGCTGCTCGACGGTGAGGTGACACTTCATGCTATGCCCGGCTGACAGCTCCACCATCTGCGGCTCGGTGACTTCGCACAGACCTTTGATTGCGCGGTGACAGCGAGTATGGAACACGCAACCCGATGGCGGATTTGCGGGCGAAGGAATAGCTCCCATGAGTGGAATCCGGTCTTCGGCGATTCCGTCGACGCTCGGGACTGCCGAGAGCAGCGCCTCGGTATACGGGTGGTTCGTGCCGTTGAACATGGTGGCGGTCGAGCCAATTTCCATGATCCGGCCGAGGTACATCACCGCAATTCGGTCGGCGAGGTAGCGCACGACGCCAATGTCGTGGCTGATGAACAGGTAGCTCGTGCGCTCCTCGTTCTGCAGCCCAGCGAGAAGGTTCAGAATTGCGGCCTGAACAGAAACATCGAGCGCCGAGGTCGGCTCGTCGCAGACCACTACCTCTGGGTCGCCTGCGAACGCACGGGCAATGGCGACGCGCTGCTTGAGCCCACCAGACAGCTGCCGCGGTCGCATGTCAAGGTGGCGCGGCGAGAGCTGCATCGCCTCGGCAATCTCCTCGACTCGTTTGTCGGCTGCCGCGCCCTTGACTCCGGTCAGCTTGACGACGCTGCGATGCAGGATTCGGCGAACGGTCCAGGAGCGGTTGAGCGCCGAGTCGGGGTTCTGGAAAACCATCGAGATCGCCCGCACCGACTCCTCAACACGGGCAGTCGCCTTGCCGGCCATCTGGCGGCCACGCAACGTGATGGCACCGCCCTCGTCAGCGGCATGAACGCCGAGCATGGTTTTGGCGAGCGTCGACTTTCCCGAGCCTGACTCGCCGACAAGACCAAGCGTCTCACCTTCGGCAAAACCGAGGTCCACGCTCACGAGCGCAGGGACGTCGTGCCCACGTTGACGGAACGTCTTGGACACTCCGTTGACACCAATGACCTGTTCCGTACCAACGTTATAATTAACGGTGACTTCCTGAGGTTCGGGCACGTCACTGATCCGGTCGGCATCGTGACAACGCGTCCAGTGACCATCGCTCCGATCGACGATCGGTGGCACGTCTGTTCGACAGATTTCGGTTGCAATCGGGCATCGATCGATATATGTGCAGGTTGGGAGCGACGCACCAATCGGTGGCGCCGAGCCCGGGATCGCAAACAGCTCGCGGTCGGTTTTTCGCAGACCACGTCGTGGAATCGAGTTGAGCAGACCCTTGGTGTAGGGGTGGCTCGGGTTGTCGAACACCTCGTCGACCGTGCCTTCTTCGACAATCCGGCCGGCGTACATCACGCCGACCCGATCACACATGGTGCGGATGACCCCGAGGTTGTGCGCGATCAACAAAATCGCCGAGTTCAGTTCCGAACGCAGGTCGCGGACGAGGTCAAGTACTTCGGCTTCAACTGTCGCGTCGAGCCCAGTGGTCGGCTCATCGAGCACCAGCAGCGTTGGATCGCAGGCCAGCGCCATGGCAATGACGACACGTTGCAACATACCGCCTGACAACTGATGAGGGTAGCGGTCCATCACGCTCTCGGGCGCAGCGATGCGGACCCGTTTGAGTGCTGCGAGCGCTGAGGCATGCGCTTCGGAATTGGACTGGCCCATCACCTTGAATGCTTCGGAGACTTGCTTACCGATCTTCAGGACCGGGTTGACCGCCTGAACCGGATCTTGAAACACCATCGAGGCTCGTTGCGCCCGAAACTCGCGGAGTTCGCGTCCGGACATCGCAGTCAGCTCTTGGCCACCCGACTCGACGCGCCCAGCATCGATTCGGCCATTGCCAGGCAGATAGCGCAGGGCGGCGTACGCGGTGGTCGACTTGCCGCAGCCGGACTCGCCGACGAGCCCGTAGGCCTCGCCAGCACGAACTTCAAAGCTGACGCCGCGCAGCACGGCTCGAGGCGTGCCCCGGACGATGTAGGACATCTCAAGTCCGTCGATGGCCAGTGCCGGGTGCTCAGCTTCGGTCTCGGTGGGTAGCGGTTCCGTCGTGGTCATGATTTCAGCGCCTTATCGATCGAGTCTGCGATCAGGTTCACGCCGATCACTAGGCTGGCAATGGCGATCGCTGGGAAGATAGATGGCCACCAGATATCTCTGACGATTTGCTCGTAGTTTTGTGAGACGTCGATGCCCCAGTCGGCGTCGGTGATGTTCGAACCGACAAACCCGAGGAAGGCAAGCGTGGCGTAGGTGAACACCGCGTAGCCGAGCCGAACAGTGAGTTCGACGACAACGAGACCAGTCACATTAGGCAAGATCTCGCGACCCACGATGAAGAGTCCCGATTCGCCACGCATCTTCGCCGACATGACGTAGTCAAGATCGGATTCCGCGATGGCCGCCGACCGAATCGTGCGAGTAATCGCGGGAACGAACAGCACGGCGATCGTGCCGATGATGACTGGCGTCGATCGGCCGAAGGTGAACACCACCAAGATCGCCATCAAGATGATCGGGATCGACAAAATAGCCTCGATCACTCGGCTGAGAACCTCATCAACCCAGCCTCGGTAGTACCCCATGACCAAACCCAGCATTGTTCCGACGATGACAGCCATCGCTGTAGCAATGGGCGCAACAATCAGAATGGGGCGAGCCCCGTAAATAATTCGCGCATAGACGTCCCAACCGTTCTTATCTGTCCCAAGCCAGGCCTCTGATCCGGGCTTGACACGGGGTCCCGCTTCAACAAATTCCTTCGGACCGACTGACGTTAGAAGGCTTGGCCATAACGCTGCGAATACCCAAAAGCCGACAATAAGGACACCAAAGAGGAATCCTGGGCTTCGGTAGAGAACTCTGAGTTGTTCCCGTCTGATTTGGTTCTTCGCGCTTCTCTCCGACGTTGTCGGACCCCTGTCGAGTTCGCTCTTAGCAGCATCACCATTTGCAAGGTCTGATGTCTCGCTCATCAGTTGTCGCCAAGCGTTTGACGTGCCCGTGGGTTCATCCACGCCACCAGCAAATCTGCACCAAGAGTGGCAAGCATGTAGATGATCGCAACTGTGAGGACCCCTGCGCGAAGGACTGGGTAGTCAGCTCGGTCAACGGCACGGATAATGAGGTTGCCGACGCCTTGGTAACCAAACACAATTTCGAGAGCAACCATGCCTCCGAAGAGATAGCCGAGTTGAGTGCCGAGCACGGCAACTGTTGGTTGGAGTGCGTTGCGAGCTATATGCTTTCGAAAGACTCGGCCAGTGGAGAGCCCACGCATGAAGGCGGTTCGGGCGTAATCAGAGTCGAGTGCTGTAATGGTTCCAGCCCTGGTGATACGAGCTATGTACCCGAAGTAGACCATTAATACGGCGATCACGGGTAGCAGCAAGTGCTGAATCTGAATCAGTGGCCCTGACCCTGGCGGCGCACTGGCCTGGACTTTGAAGAAGTCAAATGGGACGGCCAAAAACGCAAGCAGGAAGACGCCTGCTACAAAGTCGGGGATTGCTGAGAAAGCTAGTCCGGTGTTGACGATGAGACGATCAATCCAGCTGTCTTTCTTGTACGCAGCGACGAGACCGCCAAGAATCGACACTGGTACGATCACCAAGAGCGACAGGATGACAAGTTTGGCCGAGTTGGCTACGGCTTTCCACACCAAACTCATCACTGGCTCCCCTGTTGCCACAGAGAACGATTCCCCAAAGTCAAGTGTGACTACGGAGACCGACAGATTTGACAGCTGCGTTGCAACAGAATCACGGAGCCCAAGTGATTCGGTGACCTGCATTAACCGTTCAGGAGACGCCGTACCACCTGCAATTTTACGGGCTGGATCGCCGGGCGCGATATTCGGTATAAGCGTCACGATTACGAGCAGTATTGCCAACGTAACAAGTGCCAGCAATAGTCGCCTAATGATGAATCTTGTCACGTACTTTCTCGCCTCAAGTCGGAGTCGCTTTGTGAACGATGGCGAAGAGGCCGCAACGTTTCACCGTTCCAGCCTCTTCGCCACCGCTACTCCCCTCAGGAGGGGCTAGCGAGATTTAGCTCTTTGTAACGTTCTGGAACTGCATGTGTCCGAGTGCAGTTACTTCGAGGCCACTCACTGCGTCACTTGCGGCAGTGAGATAGTCGAAGAAGAACGGATACACGGCAGGCGTGTCCTCATGAAGGACCCGTTGGATTTTGCCAACTGCATCCTTCTGACCGGCCACATCGGTAGCGCCTTGATACGCCTTGAACAACCCGTCGAATTCAGCTGACGCATAGTTCGACGAGTTCCAATCGGCATCCGTCTGGAGCGCTCGACCGAAGAAGACATCCGGCGTGGGCCGGTGACCGTAATCGACGATACCGATGTCTGCTGAGGCTCCGCACGGACGACCAGGGCCCGACGTTTCAGGTTGCGTGCCCCAACTTGCACCAGAGCACCAGTATTCCCCGTAGAAGTCGGAGTTTGGCGTCACGCTAACCGGCGTTGTGATACCGACAGCGGCCAAGTTCTGTTCAACAATGGCGGCGATAGCTGGTATCTCACCGAGATCACCAACCTGAAGAACCGATTCAATGCCATCCGGATATCCCGCGTCTGACAAAAGTTGCTTCGCCATTTCCGGATCGTACGGACGTTGCTCTTGAGTGTCGTCGAAGTAGGGCAGGGTCGCATAGACGGGATGGTCATTTGCAATGACCGCCTGGCCTTCGTAGACCGTATCCACAATTTGCTGACGATTGATTGCGTAGCCAACTGCCTGCCGAACTCGAGGATCAGTGAATGGACCACCTTCTGGTAGCTGTGTGTTGAACCACAGTTGGCGGTGATTCGAGGACGGAGGCCGAAGAACGGTGACGCTTGAATCGTTGAGAAGCGTGGCTCCATCGGAGATCGAGAAAGACTGAAGTACATCAATCTCGCCGGCAGCAAACGCTGCAACTGAGGTGCCGCCCGAGTCGAACCCCTGCAGCGTGACGCTGTCCAAGTTGACACCGCCGCCCCACCAGTTTGGGTTAGGTGTGAATGTCGCGCGGAAGCTTGACGGATCGAAATCCTCGAGAACCCAGGCTCCCGTGCCCGTCACTCGATCGTTAAGAACCGTGCCGCTGCTGTAGTCCGCTGGTGTGATCAATGACTGCGGGTTGAAGAGCGAAACGAGAACTGGCAAGTTGCCATTCGGGGCATCGAGATTCATGACCACAGTCACGTCATCAGGCGTCTCGGTGCTTCCGGCACTGAAGACACCCGCGACACCCGCGCCAACTTCTGCCATCCGGTCCAGGGTCGCCGCAACGTCAGCCGATGTCAGTGGTGCGCCGTCTTCTTGCCAAGTGACTCCATCACGAAGTTTGAACGTCCACTGTGTGGCGTCCGCGTTAGGACTCCACTCAGTAGCTAGCGCAGTTGCGGCGATGTTTCCATCGCTGCCTAGACCAACAAGGTATTCGAAGCTTTGCGAGAGCACGGCGTAGGTGCCGAGGTCAAGCATGTTGAGCGGGTCAAGACCCGAGTTAGCGTCGCCGGTCTGAATTGCCGCAGTCACGTCGCCGCCTGCTGCGCTGGCTGGAGCTTCGGTTGTCGCTGGCGCCTCGGTGCTCGCTGACTCTCCACCGCCCGAGTCACTCCCGCTGCTGCTGTCGTCGCTGCCGCAAGCCGCAATTACTGCGCCCATCATCGGCATTGAAAGGCCGATCATTGTGCCGCGCTTCACGAAGTTACGTCGGTTGATTTTCCCTTGAGCGTAAGCCTCAATGAGATCAGCCTCAATAGGGCCTCCCGAGCGACGCGCCCAGTCAATACGTTTCCAGTCCATTCAAATTCCCCCTTGGGATATGAGTACACGCCGCGGGAACCGTTATCCCTCGACACGACGTCCATAACGAACAGGCCCCCTGCGGACAAACCATGCCCTCAGGTTCTCGCGCTCATTGGTCGTCGCCCCAGCAAGGTAGCACGGTTCCAGGAACGGAATGAAATCAGTCACATGTTGACCTGAGCAGTAACAATTCGACCGTTGGGCTCGCAGGGAGGGCGGGATTGCGGGGCGTCAGAACACGATGCCAGACGAGCGCAGCGCTGCGATCCGCTCGACCGGAGAGGCAATGACCGCCGCCAACGTGAGTTCGAGGCCCAGGTCCGAGGACTCTCGGTACCACTCCCATTCGATGACCCCGGTCGCCCACTTCTCCAAACGATTCATCCGGGCAGTGAAGATGTGGCGGGCGAGCCGCGCAACATCACATTCGCCGATCAACATCGCCTCGGTCGCGGCCTGTGCCAGATCGTGTTCGATGATTTGCACCACGCGGTCGCCGACTGATCCCATCCCATGGGCGCCCGGACCCAACCGCAGACTCGCAAAGATCGGACGCCAAACATCGATTGCTGTTCCGACGGTGTCGTCCAGCGCCTGGAAGAGCGCCCGAGTCGTCTCGATGGGCCCCCGAGCAGGCTGGTCACCGAAGCCGACTTCGAGCTGATCAAGCCCGTTCGAGACGAATGCGACCAGCACACCGTCGCGGTCACCGAACTGGTTGTACAGCGTTGCGACGGCTACACCGGCCCGAGCCGCGAGCTTGCGCATCGTGAGACCCTCAAGACCCTCTGCGGCGATGATCTCTCCTGCGGCCGCAAGGACTTCGGCACGCGTCCGCTCCTGTCGCCGCTCCCAACCCGACTGAGTCGGCGCCTCAGCGGGTCTCACCGAACTGGCTCCCATAGGCGAGGAGCATACGACTCACCTGACCAACGATCGTCAGTCCCGATGCGATGTCCTCAGACTTGACAAGTGTTCGGAACGATGGTCCCATCACCCACATGACCCGCCTCGGTTATCAGATCCCCAACTTCACCTATCCCGGCGTCGGCCCGGCCAGACTGTTCGACGCCGTCGCACAGCAAGCGCGCGAGGCCGACTCGAGTGGATTCGACACCGTGCTGGTGATGGACCACTTCTACCAACTTCCGCAGATCGGCGACCCCGACCAATACATGCTCGAGTGCTACACGCTGCTCGCCGCGCTCGCTCGCGAAACCAGCAACGTCCGGCTGTCGTCCCTGGTCACCGGCAATACCTATCGCAATCCAGCGGTACTGGCGAAGACCGTCACGACGCTCGACATCGTGTCGCAAGGCCGAGCCACCCTCGGGATCGGTGCAGGCTGGTTCGCCTTGGAACATGACGCGTTCGGCATCGAATTCGGCACCTTCACCGATCGATTCGAGAAGCTCGAAGAAGCACTACAGATTGTCAGCCCAATGCTTCGGGGCGGCAAGGCAACCGTCGACGGCACGTGGTACGCAACACTCGACGCGATGAACGAGCCGCCGCCGGTCTCAAAAGTGCCGATCATGATCGGCGGCGCCGGAGAGAAGAAGACCCTCCGCATGGTGGCGCAGTACGCCGACGAGTCGAACCTGATCTGCGACGACGCCGCGATCGCCCACAAGCTCGATGTCTTGGCGGCACACTGCGCCGCCGTTGGTCGTGATCGTTCCGAGATCACCGTCAGCAAGCAGAAGAACTGCTGCATCGCTCCCACGCACGACGAAGCACGCTCGGACATGCTTGCGTACTTCGCACGGCGGGGCTTGGACGTGTCCAAGATGAGCGAGGACGACCTTGCCACACGACTCGGTCAGGTCGTGTGGGGCGACCCAGATGAAGTCGGGGAGCACTTCTCGTCGCTGCTTTCTACCCACGACGGTCTCGATGGCTTCACCATCAACATGATCCCCAACGGGTTCATCGAGGGCCGCGTCGAGTTGCTCGGCCAGACCCTCGCTCCCCTATTCAGCTGACTCGCTGGCGGGGTGAGGGCGGCGGCCTCAGCTCGAGAGCAAGTCGAGTTCCTCGTCGAGGTACTCGGCCTTGCACTTGCTGCGCTGCAACTTGCCGCTGCTCGTCTTCGGGAGCGTGCCCGGCTGCACGAGCATGATATCGCGCGGCGGCAGGCCACTGACTTCGAGCGCACGGTGATGGATCCGTTCACGCACGTCGGCCAGATCACCAGAGGTTTCGGTCAGCCGAACCTCGGCCACGACGACCACGCTCTCTTTGCCCTTGTAGCCCTCCATACCAAACGCGATCACGTTGCCCGCACGAACACCGTCGAGTGGGCCGACCGCGCGCTCGATGTCTTCGGGGAACACGTTGCGACCGCCGACGATGATGACGTCCTTGATCCGGCCGCACATCACGAGCTCGCCATCGAGGAGGTAGGCGAGGTCACCGGTGCAGAGCCAGTCGTCGTGGAACAGCGCAGCGGTGGCGTCGGGCCGCTTGTAATAGCCGGGGGTGACCGACGTACCCCGAAGCAACAGCTCGCCGACGTGACGTTCCGGCAGCGTTTCAAACGTCTCGGGATCAACCACCTTCATTTCGAGACCAGGCACCGCTGTTCCGAGGAGCGGGAGTTTGCGGGCCGTCACGGCGAACTCGTCGGTGTCGAGGACTTCGATCGGCTTGGCGACTCGCTCGGTTTCCAGCACGATGCGGTCCACGGTGTCGGTACGCAGGCCGCGACCACGAGTGGGGAACGAGCCGCCGATCGCTACCTCGGCCATGCCAAACGCTGGGAAGACACCGCCAGCATCGAAACCGAACCGCGACGCCTCGGCGACAAAGGCCTCGACCGCTTTTGGATCGACCGGCTCGGCACCGGAGAGGGCCAACGAGAGCCGCGACAGGTCAAGGCCGTTCATGCGCTTGAGCGCCCGCGTCGCGAGAACCCACGAGAAATTTGGACCAGCGGTCGCCGTACAGCCGTAGTCGCTGAGCCACTGCATCCAATTGCCGGGGTGCGCGAGGAAGTCTTGTGGCGCCGCCTGCACGAGGTTGACGCCCTTGGTCATCGGGATGGCGAGGAACCCGACCAGACCCATGTCGTGATAAAGCGGCAGCCACGACATCATCGTTTCGCCCTGCTCGATCTGAGCGGCCTCAAGACAAGCATCGACGTTGGCGGACAACACGCGATCAGGAATCATCACGCCCTTCGGCTCGCTCGTCGAACCGCTCGTGTACTGCAGAATGACGAGACGCTCGGGATCGTGCGCCGGAATCTCGAGACGGTCTCCATGCGGCACGTTCGGTGCACCCGGCAGGACGGAACGCATCAGTTCGATCGGCGGGTCACCCTCAGCAGCGGTGTAAAAGTCAGCGAGTTGATCGTCGATCAGGACGAGCTTGGCATCGCCGTGGCGAATCCGGCCGCGGGTGCTGTCGATAAAGGCATCAAGGGATCCCATGCGCATCGGTAAAGGCAGCACCATCGACGCAATGCCGGCCATCCAGCAGCCACGCACAATGGTCATGAGCTCGCGACTGGTCGGCCCGAGCACTGCGACATGATCGCCGGGCAACAGGCCCTTGGCCTGCAGCGCTGCGCCGACTGCACGCGCATCATCGTGGATCTCGCGCCAGGTGACGAGCGCCGGGCGCCCATCGGCATCGAGGTCGCCGCTGAGGACGGACTTGCCGACAAAACGGACCCCTGTGCCTAAGTCGGCGGCTTGTTCCAGTCGGGTGATCGTGGAATCGACAACATCCATGGCCCGCGACGGTAACGCATCACCAACGATTCGTCGACGGATCGTGGCTGTCCAGAACGCTATTGGCTGCCGTCGAGCCGACCGGGCAGGTGATGCATCGATCCACCGCGCACCTTGACCTCCTTGGGCTGACATGCGTGGCAGCCGTACTCGAGGTGAATGCCCTGAATCGACATTTGCGTCCCGCGTGATTTCTCAAGGATGACTTGCGGCAGGTGATACAGGTCGTCACCGCCACATATCGGACACTTCGGCCGCGGATCACGCGTCCAGCTGATCTTGCACACGTCGCAGGTGAGTTCGAGCGTCCCGTCGCCAACGGGCGCACCGCGCAGATGCTCGTCGCTGTCGCAGGACGGGCAAACAATCTTGAGGGCCATGGCGCTTCGAGCGTACGACACCCCATCGGCATCGAGCTGCGATCAGCTGTGCCCGAATGCCTCCACCAGTTGTGTTCGGCTGCTCTCGGGCATTGAGGTGTAGAGCAGTTCGGCGCCGTCAAAGCGCCTCGCCTCAGCACTCAGGTCGCTCACGTGGACGTGCTCGGCAAGGATCACGACCGCAGTCGTCCCGTTCTCGACGGCCGCCTTGAACCAGTCGACCCACTCGTCTGGGATACCGATGTCGACCACCTTCGCCGTGACGGCACCGACCCCAGCCCCGACACCGAGTCCGGCAACCCAGCCGATCGGGCCACCGATGATCAGGCCAAGCAGGCCGGTCCACATCGCTCCCGACGCTGCGGCACGGCCGGGTGTCAGATCCATCGTCTCCATCACACTGACTTTGCCGGCGTCGTTCTTGCCCACGACGACGGCGTCTTTGAGCGCAAGCTTGCCAGCGTTGCGCAACCCGGTCATGGCGAGGAGGTACTCCTGCGCACGAGTCGAGGTATCGAAGGCGACGCTGATAATGACTGGGGCATCGGGATCGGGATCGACGGACGGCCCTGCGCGCAGACTTGGGTCGGGCGGCTGAAAGTCGGACATGCCACAGTCTGGCCACGAAACACCGCAGTCAAACGGTTGACGAACACAAACGGATCAGGACCGCGCGTCAAGTGACCCCGTAGGCTCGGGGGCCGTATGAGCGAGACCGACACCACCGCACACAGCGCCGACACTCCTGCCCACCGGTACACGTCGGCACTTGCCCAGGACATCGAATTGCGGTGGCAGCAGACCTGGGCCGACGACGGGACCTTCAACGCTCCCAACCCTGCTGGCCCACTCGCCGACCCCGACGCGGTTGCGGCGCGCGGCGACAAGCTCTTCGTCCTCGACATGTTCCCGTACCCATCCGGCGTCGGCCTCCACGTTGGCCACCCACTGGGCTTCATTGGCACGGACGTCTACGCCCGATTCCAACGAATGGCCGGACGCAACGTCATCTACACGATGGGCTTCGACGCATTTGGTCTCCCCGCCGAGCAGTACGCCGTACAGACCGGAACCCACCCGGCAATCACAACAAACGACAACATCGCAAACATGAGGCGCCAGCTGCGTCGCCTCGGGCTGAGTCACGACATGCGACGCTCAGTCTCCACCACTGACCCGGAGTACTACCGGTGGACGCAATGGATCTTCAGTCAGGTCTTCAACGCCTGGTACGACGAGGATGCCGAACGGGCCCGGCCGATCGATGAGCTGATCGCCGAATTCGAGGCCGGCGATCGGGTGGCACCCGACGAACGAAGCTGGAGCGAGCTCTCCCCCGCCGAACGCAACGAGCTCATCGACGACCATCGCCTGGCCTATGTCTCTGAGGCGCCGGTCAACTGGTGTCCCGGTCTGGGCACTGTCGTGGCAAACGAAGAAGTGACCGCCGACGGCCGTTCCGACCGCGGCAACTTCCCGGTATTCAAGCGCAACATGCGGCAGTGGATGATGCGTATCACCGCGTATGCCGACCGCCTGATCGACGACCTCGAGTTGCTCGATTGGACCGAGGCCATCAAGGCGATGCAGCGCAACTGGATCGGCCGCAGCCACGGCGCCAAGGTCGACTTCGAATCGTCTGCTGGCACGATCACCGTCTTCACCACGCGACCCGACACCTTGTTCGGCACATCGTTCATGGTGCTCTCCCCCGAACATCCATACGTCGACGAGCTGGCCGGCCCGGACAAGGCCGACGAGATCGCCGCCTATCGCAAGCAGGCAGCTGCCAAGAAGGACTTCGAGCGGCAAGACGAAACGCGCGAGAAGACGGGCGTGTTCACGGGGGCCTACGCCACGAACCCCGTCAACGGTGAACAGATCCCGATCTGGATCGCCGACTACGTCCTCATGGGTTACGGCACCGGAGCCATCATGGCCGTGCCCTGTGGCGACAGCCGCGACTTCGAGTTCGCCCGCAAGTTCGATCTGGCCATCCCGGCAATCCAAACTCCGCCGCCGGCCTGGTTCAAAGAACGCGGTCTGGACGTCACCCTCGACACACGACAGTGGCCCGAGGCCTTTGTCGGCGATGCACCATACGTCAATAGCTCAAACGGCGAACTGTCTCTGGACGGGCTGGTCAACAAGGCCGAAGGCATCGCTGTGATGAACGCCTGGCTCGAACGGGCGAATGCCGGTGAGGCGACCATCAATTACAAGCTGCGCGACTGGCTATTTAGCCGCCAGAGATACTGGGGCGAACCGTTCCCGATCGTCTACGACGCCGACGGCAACCCGCACACACTGCCCGACTCGATGCTGCCGGTCGAGCTCCCCGAGACCGAGTCGTTCTCCCCGCGCACCTTCGACGATGACGACGAATTCTCCAGCCCCGAGAGCCCCCTCGATCGCCTCCAGGACTGGGTGAACGTCGAACTCGATCTCGGCGACGGCGTGCAGATGTATCGCCGTGACACCAACGTGATGCCGCAGTGGGCCGGATCGTGCTGGTACGAGATGCGATACCTCGACCCGACAAACACGGAGACCTTCTGTGACCCGGCCGTCGAGGAATACTGGATGGGTCCACAGACCCACATTCGCCCGGACCATCCGGGTGGCGTCGACCTCTACGTCGGCGGCGTCGAACATGCCGTGCTGCACCTGCTGTACGCCCGGTTCTGGCACAAGGTCTTGTTCGACCTTGGCCACGTCAGCTCCAAAGAGCCGTACGCCCGCCTGTTCAACCAGGGCTACATCATGGCCGCGGCGTTCAAGGACGAACGCGAGATCTATGTCGAGGCGACGGAAGTCGAAGGATCCGAGGACGCCGGCTTCACCCACGACGGCCAACCGGTCGCACGCGAGTGGGGCAAGATGGGCAAGTCGCTGAAGAACGCCGTCTCGCCCGACGAGATGTACGAGGAGTACGGGGCCGACACGTTGCGCCTCTACGAGATGGCGATGGGCCCACTCGACGCATCGCGGCCGTGGGAAACACGTGACGTCGTCGGCATGTACCGCTTCCTGCAGCGGCTCTGGCGCAACATGGTCGACGAAGAAACTGGCGCCTGCACTGTTGTCGACACCGCTCCTGACGCCGCGACCGACAAGCTGTTGCATCGGACCATCGATGTCGTTCGCATTGAGATGGACGCACTCCGGTTCAACACGGCGATCGCCAAGCTGATCGAGTTGAACAACGGCGTCACCAAACTCGACGCCACACCCCGAGCGGTCGCCGAAGCGATGATTCGCATGCTGGCACCACTCGTCCCGCATATCACCGAGGAACTGTGGCGCAAGCTCGGCCATGACGACACCGTGGCCTACATCGAGTTCCCAACCGCTGATCCGGCGCTACTCGTCGACGACACCATCGAGGTCCCTGTCCAGGTCAACGGCAAGGTGCGCGGCCGAATCACCATCCCCGCCGACGCCGACCAGGCCACAACCGAAGCGGCGGCGCTGGCCGACGAGAAGGTGATTGCCACACTCGCGGGCAACACGCCGAAGAAAGTCATCGTCGTGCCCGGCCGCATGGTCAACATCGTCGTCTGACGACTGCGGTCAGGCGTCGACGAGTTCGCGCTCGGGCTCGGGCTCCTCGCCAGCGATTGCACCCTCGTCATGTCCACCCTCGACGTTCAGCGCGGGCAGGAGACGATCCAACCATTTCGGCAACCACCAGTTCTTCTCACCGAGTAACTCCATCGTCGCGGGGACGAGCAACATGCGCACCAGTGTCGCGTCGAGGAAGATCGCCGTTGCCAGCCCGAGACCGAACATCTTGATCACACGAGCGTCCTCGAGCACGAAGCTGCCAAAGACCACAACCATGATCGCCGCCGCTGCAGTGATGACGCGGGCGGTGGCTGCGAGTCCGTCTGCAACCGAGGTCACCGGATCGCCCGTCTTGTCGTATTCCTCGCGCACCCGTGACAAGAGGAAGACCTCGTAATCCATTGAGAGACCAAACACGATGGCGAAGAGCATCATCGGCAGGAACGGCTCGATCGGACCGCTGCCGGTTCCCAACAGCTCAACACCCCAACCCCATTGGAAGACGGCGATGACGATGCCGTACGCGGCGCCGATCGACAGCAGGTTCATGATGACGGCCTTGAGCGGGACCAGCACCGAGCGGAACACCATCATCAGCAGCAGAAACGACAGCGTCAAGACAGCGAGGAAGAACACCGGGAGTCGGGCCCCGAGATAATCAGAGAAGTCAATGCTTGACGCGACAGCTCCCGTCACCTTCACGTCAAGCCCCGACAGCTCGACCGCTCCCGGAATCACGGTGTCGCGCAACTCGCGCACCAGGGCCGAGGTGGCCTCGTCCTGCGGGCCAGTCTCGGGGACGACAAAGATCTGGAACGCCTGCTCGTTCTCGGATGGGATCGGTCCGAGTGCGCGCGCAACGCCGTCCGCATCGTTCAGTGTCGCAACGAGGTTCTGCGCCGCGCCGAGCTGACTCGGGTCGTCCAGTTCTGCAACCACCAGCAGCGGGCCGTTGCTCCCGGCACCGAAGCCTTCCGCGAGCAGTTCGTATGCCTGGCGGGTGGTGGTGTCTTCCGCGAACGTGCTCTCGTCGCCGAAACCAAGGCGCAGACTGAGCACCGGAATACTCATTACGAGCAACAGCACGGTGACGCCGATTGCCATCGGCCACGAGTGGTGCTGCACAAAGCGGCTCCACCGATAGGCCCAGGTCTCGCGCAGCGGCTTCTCTGCGCGAGGTGGCACCACTTCGCGCAGCCCCGTGATGAAGAACGACGTCACCAGCGTGGCAATCGCCATCACGACGAACACTGCAGCCAAGGGAGCGAAGCCGAGGCCGACGGCCAGGAGCGCCACGGCGACAAATCCAGCCATGATCAAGCCACGCCAGCGGGTGACCTCAACGCGCTCACCGGCGAAACCGATCAGTGCAGGCAGCAGCGTGACCGAGGCAACCATGGTGATCGCCACCGTGACCGCCGCGCCAGTGGCGAGACCGTTGATGAACGCGAGTTGCATCACGAACATGCCGAGCAGAGAGATCACCACCGTGAGGCCGGCAAACAGTACCGCTCGTCCAGCGGTGTCGATCGCACGCACTGTTGCATCGTGCGGCGACATGCCGTCGCGCGTGCCCTCTCGGTACCGGGTGACGATGAACAGCGCGTAGTCGATGCCGACACCGAGACCGATCATGGCGCCCAACGTGGTGGCGAAGTCCGGGATTGACATCACGTTGGTGAGCAGCGTGATAGTGCCGACACCGATGCCGACACCGAACAGGGCGACGCCAATCGGCAGGCCCATTGCGAGCACCGACCCGAACGCCAAGATGAGAATGACCACCGCGAATGCCAGGCCGATCAGTTCAGACTCCGGGGGCTCGAACTCGGCAAGTGCGGCGCCACCGATCTTGATGCTGACACCATCGATGTCGATCTGGTCGACGAGCGTCTCAATGTCGCGACCAATCTCACTCGCTCGAAGCTCATCGGTGTTCTCGTCGAAGTCGATGCTGGCATAGGCGATCGATCCATCGGGAGACACGAGGCCGCGCTGTTCGCCGATCGGCGAGTAGGGGCTCGTCAGTGTGACTTCCTCGATGGCGCCGACCTCGTCAAACAATGCCGACATCTCGACTTGGACCACGGCGGCTCCGACGCCCTGCTCAGCTTCAAACACGATCGAGCCGGAGATGAAGCTTCCTCCCGCACCGAAATTCTCCTTCAAGATCTCAAAACCAGCCAGCGAGTCGGAGTCGGGGCTCTCGAACGAACTCTCCGACGAACTTCCGATGCTCCCAACTGCGGCCAACGTGCCCACGAGCACGACCACCCATGCGGCGAGGACGGTACGGCGGCGACGGAATGCGAACGATCCGAGGCGTTCCCAGATCGACGCGTTCGGACCCAGCGGCGTCGCCCCATCGCCTTCCGCGTTGTTGGACAATTTGTTCATGAATGGGAGCATGGTCGGTACCATGAGGCTTTGCAAGCACTGACCACCCATCGTGTCCAACGACACAACCCGACCGATTCGCGATGACTCAACCCAACCACGAACCAGGGGCGCAGCCATCCGTCGAGACCCAGGTCCCAGCCGGCGATGTCGACCCACGGGTCGAACGCTCTCGCACCTCAGTCGTCAGTGCCGCTGCTCAACTCCTGCTCGACAATGGCCCGGACGCGATTACCCACGCGCGGGTCGCTGCAGCAGCGGGCGTGAGCCGGACCACGGTCTACAAGCACTTCCCCGAGCGCTCCGACCTGCTCTTTGTCACGGCGGAGGCAATCGGAAAGAACGTTCCCAACCACAACGACATCACGGGCGATCTGCGGACGGATCTGCGGATGTTCCTCGATCACCTTGCGAGCGACCTGCGTGACCCGGTCCGCACTCGGATCATCGCGATGATGATGGAACGCGGGCTACATGATGATGCGGTTGCGTTGGTTCGCAACACCTTCATGCAGAAGTTCCGCGTGGTGTACACCGCCATCACATCGGCGGGCGTTGCGAGAGGTGAGCTCAGCGCTGACGTCGACGTCGAACTCGGCCTCGCCTCAATGGCCGGGTCGTTGATCTATGCGCGGCTCCTCACCGATCGGCCGATCGACGATGCACTCGTCGGCCGGGTGATCGACAACTTCATTCGAACCAACGCGCCCCGCTGACCACCCGCTCGACCAACTCAAAGCTGGCGTCAGCGGGTGCTGCGGGACAGCGCCTGCAGCGCTTCGCCAGCGACAGCGCTGAACCGCTCGATCAGCGCCTCGAGCCAGGCCGGGTCATCGTCGGCAAAGCTCGCGCGCACCTGGGCTCGGATCGCCGACGCGTCGTCCCCGGTCGGATCGCCGTAGGCGTGCAGCCACGCATCGGCACGCAACGACTGGAGCACGCTGAAGACGTCCACCGTTCCGAACTCGAGAGCGGCCGAGGTGACTTCGACATCAGGCAGCAGCCCGTCAAGAGCCCCCAGCCAGTCGCCGCTGAGCGCCGCCGACACACTCTCGCCATCATGCATCGATCGGACCTCGCCCCACCAGTCCGTGCCGCGCTGGTAGCCGGGATCACCCTTGGCGTGATGGGAGATCAGTTCGCCGTGGCTCCATGGACCCAGCCCGGTATGGAGATCAACGACGCCAAGTCGCTGTGCACCGCCAACGATTTCGGCAAGGTGCTCATGCATCCAACGATTCGACCAAACCGGCCCCGATCCACCGTGGAAGATTCCCGTCGGATGGTCGTACTGACCACCGCTCACGATTTCCTGGAATCGGCCGAGGCCGACCTCACCCGCCACCTCCATCAGCGCTGCGGTGGTCATCTGCTGGGTCTCATCGTCCCAGATTGCCGGCACGAGCAGATCGGCAATATCGCCGTACCCCGTGTTACGCGGCACGTCGGCCCAGTCGACGAAGTTGCGATTGACATCGACATTGTCTTCATTGACGCGTCGCACCCAGGAAAAACCGACCGGGTTGAAGGCGTGCAGGAGGACAACTCGCAAGCTTTCAGGGCCGTGACCCGGGCATTCGTCGAGCCACCAGGACTGCAACGCCGACCCGGCGTACCCCTCGACACCATGCGTGCCCGACACGAACAGCAACACATCGGTGGCGTCAGCTGAGCCCAGCACGGCGACATCGATTGCCAACTCCTCGCCTCCGCGTCCGCTCACCGGATGCGGAAACGAGGTGACCTCAGCCCCGGCGGTCGAGGCGGCATCAAGAAAGCGTCGACGTGCGACGGCGTAGGTCTGGTCGAGGAGACGGGTCATCTGCAGATGCTTTCAGATCGAGCTGGCGACTACTGACCTTCGCTGAGAAGTTATTCGAGCACCCAGATATATGTGGCGGTGTCCTGTGCGCCTGGTATCGAGACCCTGTCGCCGACGCAGTTCGGCTCGGTACCGCGTTGATACCGAGCCGAACTGCGTCGTCGTTGTCACTGATCACTTCGGCTCCGAGTGCCTGTTCACGCGCCCGATACTCAGTGGCGAACTCGACTGGATCAAGGCCGCAGTCGCCCGCGAGCGACGCGATCACACCGCTGTCTGAAATGGTGCGGTTGTCAGCGAAGTACGCCTTGAACATGGCGCGGTGAAATGCTTCTTCGACGTCCGGACCATAGGTGGCGGTAAGTTTGGAAGCCGCAAGTGCTGGCAAGCTGTGGCTGGGATGCTCGTGTTCTGATGCCCACGGTGCAGTGACTTCCAGTCGGGCGTCCGCTTCGGGCATTCGGGTCCAGTTCCGCGTGTAGGCAATGAATTCTCCGCGGGTCTTCCGGCCCGTTTCAGTCGAGCGGAGCATGAATGATTTCCACTCGATGACGATTCGGTCGCCAAAGTGTTCTTGCACATCGTCGAGGCGCACGGCCGCGACACAGCATAAGGGTCAAAGGAAGTCGGAGTCGACGGTGAGTCGCAGTGGTTCTGTCATTGCTCAGGTCCGGACAGGGATGACTTCGAACTGTCCGCCGACCTTGCCGTCGCTGGCTCGAAACTGTTCGATGACCTGTTTGTGGATTTCTCGCCAATCCATGATTCAGCTTTCAGTTGCTGAAATTGTCGTTGGAGTTGTTGCCGGATTCGAATTGCTTGAACGTGATCACGGCAAGACACAGCCGCAGCGTTGAGGGGCGCCGAGGAATGGAGCCGCGGCAGCGGGTGGGGCGTGTGCTGATCGTACTGACCTGGCCCCGGCTCGGTTCAACGAACACGTCAAGGCGCCCTCGGCGACACCTGACTCGAAGGCGTTCAACAACCGAGGGGTCCGGTCGGCCAAGATAGAGGAGATGCAGGTCGCGCCCAAGAGTTCGACAACAGCCGGACAGGAGCACCGTGCCCCGCTCCGTCGACGCATCCGACACGTCCTGCTCGGTGACGGCCCGATCATTCCCCTTGCGGTATCGCACGGATTGTCGGGCTCTGCCGACGCGTTCGTCACAGTCAGCCTCGCCGGATCATTGTTCTTCAACATCAGCCCAGACGCATCGCGACAGCAGGTGCTGCTGTACCTCCTGGTGACGATGGCGCCGCTTGCGGTATTGGCACCGCTCGTCGGGCCCGCCGTCGACCGATTCCGACGCTCGCAACGTTTCGTCGCGTCGATCTTCTATCTGCTGCGTGCCGTCAGTTGCTTGGCAATGGTCAGCTTCCTCCTCGATCTGACCTTCTATCCACTCGCGCTCATTTTGCTGATCGCGAGCAAGGCCTCAGGCGTGGTCAAACAGACGCTGGTACAGCAGCTGGTCGACGACCCTGACGAACTGGTGGCAACCAACGCGCGGCTGGCGCGCTTGGCGAGCATCACCGCCGCCATTGGCGCTGGCGTCGCCGCCGCGTTACTGACGGTCAGCGGACCAGGCTGGACGCTTCGCATCGGTGCAGTGCTGTTTGCCCTCGCTTCGTTCATTGTCCTGCGGGTCCGAACACCGAAACATGTCATCGTCGCCACCGATGACGTCGAATATGCCGAGACTCACCTTCCCGTGGTGTTCGTCGCGTCGGTCGGCATGGTCGCGATACGCGCCGCCGTCGGATTCTTCTTGTTCACGCTTGCCTTCACGTTGCGACGCGATAGCCAGCCCGCGGTCATCTACGGACTCGCAGCCGCGTGTTACGGGTTCGGGGCGTTCGCCGGTCACACCGTCATCAGCCTGCTTCGCCGGCGGTTCAGCGAACAGCAACTCATTGGGTTGGCAATCGCTGCGCCGGCGGCGTTCACCGCCGTCGGGATACTCGGCGTGTCAACACCATTGCTACTCGTGATCGCTGCGCTCGTCGGCCTGTCCACCACGCTCGGCCGCAATGCCTTCGACAGTCTGTTGCAACGACGGGCACCCGAGGCATTACTCGGCCGCGCCGGCGCGCGATATGAGACGCGGTTCCAGCTCGCCTGGGTCTTCGGAGGCGCGGTCGCCACACCGATCTCCCTCGCCCCAGAGGTGAGCATGATGATCCTCACCGCCATCTATCTCCCAGGTCTCGCAGTGTTCATTCGGGCGCTGCGCGAAGCGGGCCAGTTCGAAGGAGCGTCAGTCGATGCCTTGGCAGGCGCTCGACAGCGAGTGCTCATGGCGCGCCACGCCTGGGAGGCAGAGGAATACCGGACCGCCATCATCGACGCATCCGCCGCGGCCGACCTGGCCCAAACGGTGCACGGACCATTCTTGGACGATGACCGAGACCGCCGCATTCTGCTCGACGAGTTGCGGCGCGCAGCGATCGATCCCAAGCGGCCCGTCTTGCCCGGCGATGCCATTCGTGCGCTGGAAGCCGCCGGTGGCCTACTCGACGGAAAACTCCAGGCCGAGGCCTCGTAAGGACATCGACTCGATGATCCGTCGAATCGGCTACTCGGCTGCGAGGGTCGCCGATGCAACGGTGGCAACGTCGTCGGTGGCCATCACTTCAAGGATCCAAGCGTTGTCGTCGTCGATCGACTGATAGCGCACGATACGGACTTCCACTCTCGCTTGATCGGGTTCGAAGTCGTCAATCAAGATCATGACTCCATCGTCCTTGACAGGCTGATCTTCGAGCGTCTCATCACGGGCATCGCTGGCATGGTCAGCAAAACGAATCACGGCGGCGTCGTCGATGTTGGACACGACGTTGGCCTGCACGCGGACATCGACGGTTTCCCCCGAGCTTGCGGCCAGGTAGATGACCGGCGTCTCCACATTCCCGTCGGCATCGACAACCGGTTCGCTCCGTTCGATTTCCCACCGGACAATCGCGGTGTATCCATTGGTCGGCGTCACGGTGGCCCGCTTGGGTTCGGGGTCAGACGTGCAACCGACGAGCGCGAGTGCGGCGGCCGCCGCGACTGCAAAGCCCCGCGCCCCGCGCCTCGGCCCACTGTCGCGATCAAATATCACTGCCGCACGTTAGGCCAAATCTGCAGTCGGATGAAGCAGGCGCCTCCGATCGCCGAGATCGATCGACCAAATCCAAAGATCGAGCCGATGTCGTATACCGACCCGCAGCTAGTCGAGCAGCGATGCCGTCGAGTACACATCGCGGGCACGTTCTGGCGCCTCGGCCCTCATGCGATCGAATTCACCGCGAGTCAAAGTGTCATGCCAGCTCGTGCGCCGGCCTGAGCATTTGCTGCCAGTTAGTCCTTCGGACAGTTGGACCAACTTAAGATCAGACGCCGGTGAGGTCGAAGTACTCAACCTCGAGCGGCGACTCCAACATTTCTTCCAGCAACTCTCCGAGCCCATTGTCTAGACGCCATCCGACATAGGCCTGATGGTGTTCAACCGAGTCCCACGTTTCGTAGAGGAGAACAGTGCTCGAATCCGGGGAACTCAGGGTTTCGACGGCTTGGCAGCCTTCGTAGGCCCTGGTCTTGACGAGGCCATCTTCGCCGGCAAGCCAATCAATCCAGTCTTGTTTCTTATCTTCCTGGCACCTGAATGTGGCGATAGCGATGATCATGTCCGGTCCTTTGCAGTGTGGTCTTTCAGCATGAGTGCGTGCCGTCAGGCTCTGACCTTAATCGTCAGCGTCCTGCCGGGTTTAATCGTACGGCGAGACCTGGCTAGTGGCCCATTTGAGCCAGCAGAAACGGTTGATTGGTATTGCTGCCGGGTTGGTGGCCCTGTTTCGCTCGCGACCGCGTTCCGTGTTCGCGTCTAAGGCGTCGAAACGCTGCCGCTGGGTACTTGCCCCAGGCGTTTCGTGGCGCGCGATGTAGCGCGTGCGTTAATCGAGTAGTGATGCTGTCGAGTACACACCGCGGGCACGTTCTGGCGCTTCGGCTCTCAAGCGACTCGAATAGCGACGAGGCCCTCCATACTTCCCGTCGTCGGTGCCGACGGTGCCGACTCGAGTAGTTGGAGAATGGTTGCGTCGGGGAGTGCGGAGCGCGCCGCGTCGATCTCGTCGAAGGAACCAGCGTTCGCGCACAGGCCGATCGTGAACGGGATTGGCTCGGCCAGGTTGAAGACCGTCTGTGTAATGCCCGAGGATTCGTGTTGGGCGTCCGCCATCTCGTGGCTCCAGGCGAGCGACGCAGCCCACTGGCGAGGATCAACCTGCCAGGTCGTGACGGCGATGGCACCCGGGGGTTCCCGAAGCGCACCGGCGACGTGAGTAACTCGCGCCATGGAATCATTAGCGGGACCGTCAAGGCGCTCGGCGAGGGATCGCTGCGCTGCCATGAAGTCGGCATCGCCGAGGAGTTGAGCGTTCATCGTCATCAATTCGCTGTGGGTCGAGAACATGTCGGCCACCCACATCCGACCAACCGAGCCGAGCACGACCGTGTACACCGTGGCCTGCCTGCCCGTGATCGAATTGGCTCTCGCTATCAGATCGATCATCTCCGGGGCGGCTTCGGCGGACTGGCCCGGTTTCACCTGGATGTGGCGATTGAACATGAACATGTGTGATCTCCTAGTCGTTGCGGTTGATCATTGAAGAGTAATACACGGGGATTGACCGTTCGACCAGAAAAGCAGTAGCTGCCGGTTTCGCAACCCAATTCGCTCGCAAACACGTTCTCTGTTCGCGTCTAAGGCGTCGAAACGCTGCCGCTGGGTACTTGCCCCAGGCGTTTCGTGGCGCGCGATCTAGCGCGAGCGTTAATCGAGGAGTGAGGCCGTCGAGTACACGCCGCGCCGTTGTTCTGGAGCCTCGGCTCGGATGCGATCGAATTCGCCTCGCGTCATCGTGTCATGCCAGGTAGTGCGTCGGCCCGCACACCCGCTGCCCGAGGGGACATTCTTAGGTGTGCGAGCCCGACGATACGCCCGCTGATAGGCGCGATTTGTTTCCACGCACTCGCTACATCGACACCGATGTGGTGGCTGATAGCGGGCGCGCGAGCCATGTGGAGGAGTGACTGCCACCCCCTTATTCTGCCGTAATCAGAATCAAGTTCCCCCCCAGTTCCCCCCACTCGCAGAATTGGCGTGTCGAGCTGGGCCAGGAAAGTTGGCGCAGTCCGTCAACGGCCCAGAGCAAAACCCTTGCAAACATTGGGCCAAACAGCAAAGAACCCCTCGGCGTGGACCGAAGGGTTCTCCGTGGAGCCTAGGGGAATTGAACCCCTGACCTCTTCCATGCCATGGAAGCGCTCTACCAACTGAGCTAAGGCCCCGCATTGCTGCGGGCGATGACGATAGCGCCCACCACACTTGGTTCAAACGGCCAGCCTCAATCGACCAGCATCCGCTGCAGCTGGCTGGCGGTCACCGCTCCCAGTCGACTTTGGGGACGTCGAGATACAACCGCTCGATCTCGTAGAACTCGCGCTGTTCCTCGTGAAAGACGTGCACGATCACATCGCCGTAGTCGATCAGGATCCACTGCTGCTGATCGCGGCCCTCGTGGCGAACTGGACCGCGACCGAGCTCGCGCTTCACGGTCCATTCGATTTCGTCGGCGACGGTGCGCACGAGGCGCGGGTTCGAGGCACTGCAGACGACGAAGTAGCCGGCGATCGCCAGGACTTCCCCAACCTCGAGGATCAAGATGTCGGTGGCTTTCTTATCGTCGGCCGTCCGCGCCGCGAGCACCGCCAACTGCACATCGGAGTCGTCGTTGGGTTCGGTGTCAGCAATCTGCGGTTCAGCCATCGGTGTCGACGGTAGCGGCGTCATCGGGAGTCGATGCGTTCGGTTCCACGACCTCGACGGCTACAGCTTGCGCCGCCTGTGCGTCGAGATAGCTCGTTCCGAGCCGGACAACAACGTCGATGCCGTCGATGAGTTCCTTGGCGAGGACCACTTCGACCTCTCCAAACGTCGGCGGCCCGAGCTCTTCCATCGCCGCGAAAATTTCCTCGCTCGCCGCCTCAATCCGAGTGACCAGCGGCGCTCCATCTGGACTCGGAGTGGCATCAACCGAGACCACATTGCCATCGAGAAACAACAGCGTGGCGATCGCTTCGAGGGCAATCTCCTGGCGCGAAGCCAGGCCGGAATCGGACGCCGCGAGCTGCGCCGCCGTGATCGGAATTTCGAGCCGGAACACCGGGCCGGGATTCGGCGCTGAAACCCGGGCGGGCGAGATCTGCGCGAACACGAGCACGACATCGCGTCGATCGAGCACGACGAAACTGTCGCTTCCAACGAAAGCCGGCGGAATGATCTGGAGGTCACGGACTTGGACGGGCCCGCTCCACAGTCGGGCGAAAAGTTCATCAACCGTGGCCGACTCTGTTGGCCGGCCGTCACCGTCAAGGGTGACGGGGGCCGAGCTGTTGACAGGAGCGCTGTCGGCAACTCCGGTCCACAGAGCCACGTCAATGGCGTGCTGCGTGCGCTCATCTGCGCCAGCCTCGGTCGCCGTCAGCGCCGCCGCCAGGAGCGGACCATCGAGCCGCTGCTCACCGGCGCCAACGACCACCCGAGCCCCCTGATCATCCGAATCGATGACATCCACACCAACGTCGACGGTCACGGGGATGGTCGGTTCAAGAAGTTCAGTCAGACGATTGGCACCAACGATCTCACCGAACTGCAAGGTGACCGCAACGGTTGCCTCAACCTGTTGGAAAAAACTGGACGGGTCGGCCGAATTCAGCTCACGATTGAGCGGCCGGCGAACCTCGCCGAACAAGGCGGTCGAATCGGCCGTGACCGGGATCGTGACGATCGTGCCGCCCTGACCGGCGGGCAAGAGGGTCGCCACGATGAGCGAGGTCAGACGATTGTCGTCATCGACAACAGCCAGGGCTGCATTGTCCGTCGCTGGCAGCGAGAGAACCGGCCGCGAGTCGACTGCGGCCACCTCACCTTCGGTGGAATTCAGGACAGCGTTCGCCCCAACCGCAGTGAGCCCAGCCGCAGAGACAATGAGAACGGCAGCGACAACGGCACCGATCAGCGTGCGGCGCCGTCGCTCGTCGGCACGGGCGGTCACGAACGATCTGCCCCAGCGAGATCAGGTCGCGCACCGTACAAACCACGTTGCACGATGACGTCCAACACGGGCTCGGTCACCAGGTAATCGAGCGGGCGGCCATCGACAAACCGGGCGCGTAGGTCGGTACTCGACACTTCCAAGCGCGGAACTTCCACCCGAATCCAGTCGACGCCGTCAGGGAGATCGACAGGATCGCCAGGCCGATCGACAACCACCAACCGGGACTGCTGAACCACCTCGTCGTAGCGGGTCCACGTGTGGAGCCCAGCCGCAGCGTCATCGCCGACGATCGTGAACAGTTCTGCGCCGGGATATTCCTGGGCGAGTGTCTGCAACGTGTCGGCGGTGAAGCTATGACCACCGTGGTCGATCTCCGTGCGTCCGGTGACCAGCTGAGCAACATCGTCCACTGCCGCGGCGACCATTGCCAGGCGATCCGCTGCTGGCGTGATCTGCCTGCTGCCTTCCTTCTGCCACGGCACGTTGTTCACCATCAAGATGACGACATCGAGATCAAGAGCATG
The DNA here is from genome assembly GCF_963980585.1 of uncultured Ilumatobacter sp. Taxonomy (NCBI): domain Bacteria; kingdom Bacillati; phylum Actinomycetota; class Acidimicrobiia; order Acidimicrobiales; family Ilumatobacteraceae; genus Ilumatobacter; species uncultured Ilumatobacter sp. The sequence goes on along the minus strand of NZ_CAXCAM010000002.1, from coordinate 98,826 downwards.
ACGTACGTTCACCGCAGTGACCAAGTGACCCACATGTGGCGGATCGAACGTCCCCCCGAAGAGGCCGATGCGCTGGGCGGCGGGGCGCTGCGTTCCAGGTGGATGCGCGGACGAAGACACGAACCCTGATCGTAGGAGCCGACGAGGCAGGACCACACCATGGGCCCCATACAGACTGTGAGCACAGCATCAGAACCCTCCGATTTGACCAGGGGGTTGACACGTCTGTTACTGTCAGTTGTCCCCCCATATACCCCCCGTTTCCAAGTTTGAGTCAGGTTTCCGCCGGAAACCCCTCTGTCATGGCGATCGTCGCCCCGGTCACAACATCGTCGAACACTGCTGTTTGCGATGTCGTCCCTGATCTGGCCGGTCGCTGTGATGTGCCTCCGGGCACAACTCAAACCGGAATTCCGCACAAAATCGAATGGTTGTAAGAAACATGAATGATTCCATTGGCCTCTACCTCAACGACATCGGCAAGGTGGCGTTGCTCACCGCCGAGGACGAGCGCGAGCTCTCCCGCGTCATCGAGACCGGCCGCGAAGCCGCTGAGCAGCTCGAAGCTGGCAAGAAGGGCGCAGCTCTGAAGCGCCAGGTGCGCGAAGCAGCCAAGGCCAAGGACCGGTTCATCCGTTCCAACCTGCGCCTCGTCGTCTCGATCGCCCGCCGCTACCCCCTGCCCCAGGGCATGGACCTCCTTGACCTCATTCAGGAAGGCAACCTTGGCCTCGAGCACGCCGTCGACAAGTTCGACTGGCGTCGTGGCTTCAAGTTCTCCACCTACGCCACGTTCTGGATCCGCCAGGCCATCGGTCGCGCCCTCGACCAGAAGGCCAGCCTCATCCGCATCCCAGGCGACCGTTCGGCCAGCCTTCGTGCCGCCCTGCGTCAGGCATCGGGCGACGGCGAGACCCTCGACCAGACCAACGCCGAGCTGCACCGTCTGACCACTCCGGTCAGCCTCGACAAGACCGTCGGCGACGATGGCGACGCCACGCTGGGCGACCTGATGGCCAACGGCGACGGAACGCCCGAAGATCATGTGATGACTCTCGTCGACAGCGAACTGCTCGACGAACTGCTGCACACGCTTGATGCTCGCGCCCGCTTCGCTGTCGAAGCCCGCTTCGGCCTCGTCGACGGCGAACGCAAGAGCTTCCGTGAAGTCGGCGAACAGCTCGGTGTCACCGCCGAAGCAGCCCGCCGTTTGGTCAGCCGGGCCGTTGCCGGCCTGCGCGACGATGCCGAGCGCATCCTCGCTGTCTGACCATCGCGACGTGCACATCGCAACCTGAACATCGCAAATCTGAATAGTTGAGTCGAAGTGGCTGGAGAAATCCGGCCGCTTCGCTCGTTTTCGCATGCAGGACTGCGGTTCAGACGACACCGACAAACCACCCGTGTCTGCGGTGAGGACGTCGGTAGCCTGCACAGATGGAATCTCGGGGAACGTGGACACCGTCGTCGTGGCAAGAACGCGCCGTCAAGCAGCAGCCGACGTGGCCCGACCCAGCGGCACTCGAATCATCACTGAAGCAGATCGCGACGCTCCCGCCACTCGTGTTTGCCGGCGAAGCACGCTCGCTGCAAACCGAACTCGGCCGCGTTGCGTCCGGCAACGCATTCTTGCTCCAAGCCGGCGACTGCGCCGAGAGCTTCGAGGACTTCTCGGCCGACAACATTCGGGAGAAACTGCGCGTCATCCTCCAGATGGCCATCATCCTCACCTACTCAGTCGGTGTGCCCATCGTGAAGGTCGGCCGCATGGCTGGACAGTTCGCCAAACCGCGATCGTCCGACTTCGAGACGGTCGGCGGCATCGACATCCCATCGTTCCGCGGCCACATCGTCAACGACGCCACCGCTTCCGAGGCCGCCCGCATCCCCAATCCTGAACGGCTCGTGCAGGCCTACCACCAGTCGGCATCCACGCTGAACCTGCTGCGCGCCTTCACCAAAGGGGGATTCGCCGACCTCAGCCACGTGCACTCCTGGACTCAGGAATTCGTCGCATCGAGCCCTGAGGGACAGCGTTACGAGAAGCTGGCTGCCGAGATCGACCGCGCTTTGTCGTTCATGCGGGCCTGTGGCATCGAGACCGAGGCCAACTCGAACCTCAGCGAGGTCGACGTGTACACCTCCCATGAGGCGCTCATCGTCGGCTACGAAGAGGCGCTGACGCGACGTGATTCGATCACGGGTGACTGGTACGACTGCTCGGCTCACATGCTGTGGATCGGCGAGCGGACACGCGAACTCGACGGCGCGCACGTCGAATTCCTCCGCGGTGTCGGCAACCCCATTGGTTGCAAGGTCGGCCCCACGATGACCGCCGAGGAACTTCTCGAACTCTGCGCCATTCTCAACCCATCGCGCATCCCTGGGCGACTCACACTGATTACTCGCATGGGTGCCGACAAGATCGAAGAAGGCCTGCGCCCATTGCTTCGCGCCGTGGCCGACGCCGGCCACCCCGTCGTGTGGGCATGCGACCCGATGCACGGCAACACCTTCACCGCACCCAGCGGTCGTAAGACTCGTCACTTCGACGACATCGTTCGTGAAATCAGCGGCTTCGTCAGGGCGCATCGCGCAGAGGGCACGTGGCCTGGCGGCATCCACGTCGAACTCACTGGCGAGAACGTCACCGAGTGTTTGGGTGGCGGCGACGAGTTGCTCGATTCCGACCTCGACAGCCGGTACGAGACCGTGTGTGATCCACGACTCAACGCCCGACAGGGCGTCGACCTGGCGTTCCGAGTCGCCGAGCTGATCCAAGACTTCACCTGAGTCGACAGCGGCCCGCTCGATGACCGCTCTCGACCTCTGTGCCGACTGGCCGGTCGACAACGTCTCAGCTGCGGTCATCCAACACGGCTCCGGCCAGTCAGCTATTGCCTCAACGCACGGAGACACAACCCGAGTATTCCGTCTCGCCTCGTTGGCCAAGCCAATGACCTCGTGGGCCGTGCTGATCGCCGCTGAAGAAGGCATCGTCGATCTCGACGAGGAGTTGCCGGAGTCGTTCGCGGGACAGCGCAATTGCACGCTGCGCCATCTCCTCAGTCACGCTGGCGGCTATCCATTCAACGGAAGAACACCGATCGCGGTGCCTGAACGCACGCGGACCTACTCCAACGGCGGCATCGAACTCGCAGCGGCCCTCGTCGAGCAAACCAGTGAGATGACGTTCGCCGACTACCTCCGCCTTGCGGTGTTCGAACCGCTGGGAATGCAGGACAGCGCGTTGCGCGGATCTCCAGCGCATCGCGTCTGGAGCACCGTTGACGACGTCGCCCGGTTTCTGGCCGAAGTGCGTCATCCCTCTCTGGTGAGCGCTGCCACAGCAGCTGAGGCCGTTCGCGTTCAGTACCCGACGTTGGCAGGTATGGTTCCGGGCGTGGGTCGCTATGCGCAGTGCCCCTGGGGCTTGGGGTTCGAGATTCGCGGTGACAAGTCGCCGCATTGGACTGGTGCGCGCAATGCGCCGGGGACCTACGGCCACTTCGGCGGGGCGGGCACGCTGATGTGGACCGATCCCGAGGCCGACGTGTCACTCGTTGCCCTCACCGATCGACCATTCGATGAATGGGACACCGCAGCGCTGCACTATTGGCCCCAACTCGCTGACTTCGTCCTCGAGGAGTTTCAGGGGCAACCATGACCTTGTTTCACCACGGAGATCGAGTTCGGTACGCCACGACGGGCGACGACGGATTCCCTGTGGTGCGTTACGGCTTCGTCGGAGGTGTCACTGGCGAAGCCGGCCCGGTAGTCGTCATGCTCGATGGCGAACTCGGCGGCGATGTAGTCGACGCTGACACACTGGAACCCGTCCACATCCGCAACGTCACGCTCACCCTCGAGGGCACCGACTTGCTCGACGACCCGACGCTGCGTCAGGCACTTGTCAACATGTGGGCTGCCGAGGCCGAATCAGCAGGGTTGCAGATCGCAGCGATGCAACACATCGGCACCGGCGTACGCGATGCAAGCGAAGGGTGGACCATCGCCGAGTTGAGCAGCGCCGGCGAGCGCTACACGCTGCGAGCAGCACGATGCCCGAACACCAACGACGCTGTCTTGGTGCACGCGCAGCAGTAACTCGACCGTTTGCGGATGTCAGTCGTGCACGACGATGTTGCCACCGCTGCCGGGAACAGATGCAAGGGCAGCACCAGCCCGGTGTGCAGTCTCCCTGACCGGTTCGGAGTCGCCTCCTACGGCAACACCGACCGAAACGGTCACATTTGTTCCTGCAAGGAGCGGAGTCGACTCGATGTTCGATCGAATGCGCTCGGCTACAGCTTTTGCGTCCACAGAAGTGGTGGCGGGCAGCAGCACACAGAAGCTCGAGTGCCAGTGGCGGTAGACGACGTCGGTCGTACGCACGGTCGCCATCACGACCCACGCCACTCGCTCGAGCACCTCATCGGCCGACACCTCATCGCGGCGCTTGCCGAAGCGATGAAAGCCATCGATCTCGATCTGCAACGTGGCGGTCGGCAACCCGGACGAATCCACGCCCGCGGCCAGATCGATGTCGAGTTGACGCCGGTTGAATGCACCCGTCACGCGATCGACCATGGAGTTCTCGTCAGATTTCTTGGTGCGTCGGAAACTGATGGCCATACAAACCCATCGACAGAATTCCCGCCACGTTGAGCGACATTCTCTGATTCGTTTGACCGACTCAACGTGTGTCGACGACGCGGAACACTTCAGCGCTGGTGTTCTCGGAGCGGCCACGCTCCGCAGCGATGCTCTTCCACCATGCGCGCACTCGCTCCTCCATTGCGTCAGGGTCGCGATGTTGGCTTTCGTGGCAGCGCAGCGCCCGAATTTTCCGATCGAGCTGAGACGTGATGTCGATGAAATCGTGAGCGTCAGCACCGAGCATCACCCACACTTCGTCGACGGCCCAGTCATCAAGCTCTGCGCACGGCTGACCGGCAAAGGCGAACGGATTGCGAGCATCGGGATAGACCGCGCACATCGTCGCCTCACCGGTGGCGATGTGGTCTGGGTGCGAGCCATACGTCGAGTCGAGGTTCCGCACCGGGTTCTGGGTGATGACCACCTGCGGGCGAACCTCCCGAATCGCTGCGCTGATGTCGTGGCGCAACTGCATATCGGCGACCGCCTCACCGTCCATGTGACCCAGAAATATGAGGCGCGTGACTCCAACCTCAGCAGCAGCCTTGGTCTGCTCCTCGCGCCGGATCGCTGCCATCTCGGTGCGCGGAATCGAGTGGTCGAACCCCCCCGCTTGTCCGTCAGTGACAAGGCAGTAGACGACCTCAATCCCGGCGTCGGTCATGTTGGCGACAGTGCCCGCAGCGCCAAAGTCGACATCGTCAGGATGTGCGGTGACGACCAGAACACGTTCGATCTCGGAGAAGTCCATCATTCGACCCATTGAACCATCCCGATGTACGACATGACCCCGACAGCTCGACATCTCTACAGTGCTGAACATGACGTTGCATGCCGCCGACATCTCGCTCGACCAGATTGATCTCTCTGATATGGAATTCTGGGCAGGCTCCCGAGACGTCCGCGAGGCAACATTCCAGGCACTCCGCGACACGCCAGACCTGCAGCACTTCGAAGAACGCGTGATCGACGACAGCCCGTTCCCACCCGGCGCCGGTTACTACGCACTCACCCGCCACGAGGATATTTGGGCAGTCAGCCGGAACGCCACGGCCTTCTGCTCGGGCCAGGGTTCGAACATTGGCGACCTTCCACCCGACATGAATGAGTTCTTCGGGTCGATGATCAACATGGACGACCCGAAGCATTTCCGATTGCGCTCGATCGTGTCGAAGGGGTTCGCTCCAAAGGAAGTGGCCCGAGTCGACGGTCTTGTCGTCGACAAGGCCAAGGTCATCGTTGACCGCATTCAAGAACAGTTCCCTGACAAGCAGTGCGACTTCGTCGAGCACATCGCGGCGGCGCTTCCCCTTGAGATCATCTGCGACATGATGGGCATTCCGTCCGAGGACTACTCGAAGATCTTCGGCTGGACCAACACCATTCTCGGCGTCGGTGACCCCGACTTCGTCACCTCGTACGACGACCTGATGACCCACTCGCTGGAGATGTTTACCTATGCCCAGACACTGGGCGAGGATCGGCGAGCCAACCCCCAAGACGACATCACCTCGGTCATGATGACCGCCGAAGTCGATGGCGAGCAACTCACCCCGCAGGAGTTCGGGTCGTTCTTTATTCTCCTTGTGGTGGCCGGTAACGAAACCACCCGGAATGCGATCAGTCACGGGATGAAGGCCCTCACCGACAATCCGGAACAACGCGAGATTCTGTACGGCGGGTACGACACCCATGCCAAGACTGCCGTCGAGGAGATGGTTCGGTACGCCTCACCGGTGATCCACTTCCGGCGCACCGCCACCAAGGACACCGAGATCAACGGTTTCCCCATCAAGGCTGGCGACAAGGTGGTCATGTTCTACAACTCCGGCAACCGCGACGACCGGGTGTTCGACAACCCTCATCAGTTCGACGTTCGGCGGCCGATGCAGCCGGCCCAGGTCGGCTTTGGCGCTGGAGGCCCTCACTTTTGCCTCGGTGCCAACCTGGCACGACGCGAGATGACCGTGATGTTCGACGAGATTCGCCGTCGGCTGCCCACACTGCGGATCGTCGGCGAACCCGCCTACTTGCAGAGCAACTTCATCAACGGCATCAAGCGGCTTGACTGTGCCTGGGATTGAGCCTCGCCTCGAGGGCCGTGCGGCGCTCGTTCAGCAACTGACGATCATCGGCTGGCTGTTTCTCGGTGGCGAGTTCGGCTTCATCCTCTTTCAGATGGAACGAGTCCGCACGGTCGACGGCACTCGGTTCGCCACCGCGTGGGACCAGCGCGTCGAGGTGCTGAGCTTCATCATGTTGCCACCCAATCTCATCGCGCTGGTTCCAGCCGCCGCCGTCGCCGCGGTGACCGTCTTCCTTGCGGGACCGCGACGTTCGCCGTGGCTCGACGTCTTACTGCGGGTGACCGCAGGCATTGCCATCACCCTGATCGGGGTCGGTATCGCGGCCATCGTTGAAGTGGCCACGCGCAATGGCGACGTCGATTTCGACTCAATCTTCCTCCGTCTGGGCGGCATGTCGATCGCGGCGGGCATCGCCTGGTTGTGCCGGATTGCCGACCTCGGCATCGGCGCAGAAAGCAGCGACGCGCACCACGCTTGAGTGGGGCCGGTCAGTCGCCAAGCCCGCCGGTCCGGAAGTGGTTCCTGCACAGCAGTTCGTACCGCACTGAGTCACCGAACAACGGCTGCGCATCAGAGTCGTCAGTGTCGCCCACCACCACGGTGTCACCTTCGTACACGATGACGCCGTTGACGACGCGGGAGTTGTGCGTTGCCCGTGCCCCGCACCAGCAGCGCGCCTCAACTTGGAGCGGGCTGTGCTCGTCGGCGAGTTCAAGCATCCGCTTCGAGCCTTCGAAGAGTCGGCCACGAAAGTCCGTGAGGAGTCCAAAGGCGTAGACGTCGACTTCGAGGTCGTCGACCACGCGGGCCAACTGTTCGCACTGGGCCTCGCTGTAAAACTGGGCTTCGTCGCAGATCAAGTAGTGGATCGGCCAATTGTCCACAGCGAGCGCGTACAGATCCAGGTCGGGAGCGACGTCGATCGCCGGCGCGGCGACACCGAGCCGACTGGTGACTTGATTGCCTTCGCGATCCAATGTGGTGAGCAAGAGTCCGTAGAGCTGCCGATTGGAAAGGTTGTGGTGGATCTGCAGGGCCACGGTGCTCTTGCCCGAGCCCATGGTGCCGAAGCTAAACCGCAACGTCGCCATCAGTCGTCGCCTTCACCATTGTTCGCGCCGCCGCTGTCCGGATCGACGCGAGCCGGGCCGTTGATCCCCCCGACGGGTGTCGGGTCGTTGCCGTCATCGCTGCTGCTACACGCGGCTATCGAGCCAACCGCCAACACTCCAGCGGCGAGTCGGATGCATACATGCTTCATCTCTCCGACACTACGACGCGCGCCCCGCCACGCCTTGCCACCGATGCCTGAGTCACAGCGACCTCCAGTCCGCTTTGAAGTCAGCAATCCAGAAACCGACCGGCGGGTACCCCCGATTGGAGGCGCCACCGGCTACCGTCAAACATCATCAGTCCCGGCAACGGTGCTGGGGCGCTGAGGGCGGACGTTGGGGGCAACGGTTCGCCCACACACCCTTGGGGAAGACATATGACCGACACGATCGATCGGCCTCAGGCCGACGGAGATCGCGTACTCGACCACCTCATCGTCCGGTTCGCGGGCGACTCTGGCGACGGCATGCAGCTCACGGGCGACCGTTTTACATCAGTGAGCGCTTCGTTCGGCAATGACCTGTCGACAATGCCCGACTTTCCCGCAGAGATCCGAGCGCCGGCCGGCACCGTCAACGGCGTCTCGGCGTTCCAAGTCAACATCGCCGACCACGACATCACCACCCCAGGTGATGACCCCAACGTGTTGGTGGCCATGAACCCCGCCGCGCTCAAGGCTGACCTGCATCGCCTCGAGCCGGGCGGCACGGTCATCGTCAACGAAGATGCCTTCGAGGAACGCAACCTCGAAAAGGCCGGTTATCTCGACGCCGGGGGCACACCGGTCAACCCGCTCGACGACAACACCCTGAACGGGTACCGCGTGTTGAAGGTTCCCATGTCGAGCCTCACCAAGAAAGTGTGTGAGCCGCTCGGGGTCAAGCCCCGCGACGCCGAACGATCGAAGAACTTCTTCGCCCTCGGACTTGTCTCATGGATGTATACGCGTCCAACCGAGCCGACCGAGGAATGGATTCACGAAAAGTTCGGCAAGAACGAAAAGGTTGCCGCGGCCAACAAGGCAGCGTTCCAAGCCGGATTCAATTTCGGAGAGACCACTGAAGCGGTTGGTCACCGTTTCGAAGTGCGGCCAGCCCAGCTGCCCGCTGGCGAGTACACGAGCATCACAGGCAACACAGCGCTGTCGTGGGGACTCATCGCCGCGGGTCAGCAAGCCGACCTCCCGCTCACGCTCGGCTCGTACCCGATCACACCAGCAAGTGACATCCTCCACGAACTCTCGAAGCACAAACACTTTGGCATTCGTACCGTCCAAGCCGAAGACGAAATCGCGGCCGTCGGTGTCGCGCTTGGCGCTGCATTCGCCGGGCATCTGGCGGTCACGACCACCAGCGGTCCCGGTGTGGCGCTCAAGAGCGAGACGATCTCCCTGGCATTCGCCATCGAATTGCCACTCATCATCGTCGACATCCAACGCGGCGGGCCGTCCACCGGCCTTCCCACAAAGACCGAGGCCTCCGATCTCAACATTGCGCTGTACGGCCGACATGGCGAAGCACCCCTTCCAGTGGTTGCGTCGTACAGCCCGGCGCAGTGCTTCCACGCCGCCATCGAGGCGGCCCGCATTGCGCTGAAGTACCGGACGCCGGTGATGTTGCTCAGCGACGGCTACCTCGCCAACGGGTCCGAGCCCTGGAAGCTGCCGGACCTCGCGTCGCTCCCCGACATCTCGGTGCCATTCGCTGACGGGCCAAACCATGTTGAGGACAATGGCGAAGAAACGTTCTGGCCGTACAAGCGCGACGAGAACCTCGCCCGACCCTGGGCAATCCCCGGCACACCGGGTCTCATGCACCGCGTCGGCGGGCTTGAAAAAGCCGACGGCACGGGCAACATCGACTACACCCCGGAAAACCACGAAAAGATGGTGCACCTCAGAGCCGCAAAGATCGCGCAGATCGCGATGGACATCCCGCTTGCCGAAGTCCACGGCGACGACGATGCTGACGTGCTGGTCGTCGGATGGGGGTCCACCTGGGCAGCCATCGATGCAGCAGTGCAGCGTCGGCGACGAGCCGGCGTGAAAGTGGCCTCAACGCACCTCACACACCTCAGCCCGCTCCCGCCCAACTTGGGCGACATCCTCGGCCGCTACCGCAAGGTGTTGGTCCCGGAACTGAACATGGGCCAGCTCACCGCTCTCCTCCGCTCGACCTACCTCGTCGACGCTCGGGCGGTCACCAAGGTTCAAGGATTGCCGTTCAAATCTCGAGAAATCGAAGCAGCCATCGACGAGGCGCTCGACAGTCTCGGCGACTCAGCAAAGGGAGATGCGTCATGAGTACCGCACAGGTGGCCGTCACGACGAAGAGCGACTGGACCAGCGACCAGGAGGTCCGCTGGTGTCCGGGTTGCGGCGATTACGGCATCCTCCTCGCCGTCCAGACGCTCATGCCCGAGCTCGGCGTGAACCCCGAAAACACGGTGTTCATCTCGGGCATCGGCTGCTCCAGTCGTTTCCCGTACTACATGAACACCTACGGCATGCACTCGATCCACGGTCGGGCCCCGGCGATCGCGACCGGCGTTGCTACCGCACGTCCCGACCTCGACGTGTGGGTGATCACCGGTGATGGCGATGGCCTGTCGATCGGCGGCAACCATCTGATTCACGCGCTGCGCCGCAACGTGAACCTGAACATCCTGTTGTTCAACAACAGGATCTACGGCCTGACGAAGGGCCAGTACTCCCCCACATCCGAGGTCGGCAAGGTCACCAAGTCGACACCGATGGGGTCGGTTGACTCCCCGTTCAACCCGCTGTCAGTGGCGCTCGGGGCCGAGGCAGGTTTCGTTGCCCGCACCCACGACCTCGATCGCAAACACATGATGGAAACGTTCCGCGCTGCGCATGACCACCAGGGAGCGTCCTTCGTCGAGATCTACCAGAACTGCAACGTGTTCAACGATGGCCAGTTCAACGACATCACCAAGAAGAATGCACGCGACGAGATGATGATCAACTTGGTGCATGGCGAGCCGATCACCTTCGGCGCCGACCAACAGCGGGGCGTCGTGATGGGATCCGACGGGCAGCTGCGACTCGTCGAACTTGCTGACGTCTCGCCCGACGCCGTTCTGGTCCACGATGCGCACCGCCACGATTCGTCGCTGGCATTCGCTCTCGCCCGGCTCAACACCGACGATGCATCGCCGACCCCATTCGGCGTGTTCCGCAATGTGGAGCGCCAGGAGTACGCCTCGGCCGTCGCTGATCAGGTGATGGCTGCGAGCGAAGCCAAGGGCCCGGGCAACCTCCAAGACCTACTGCGCTCGAACGGGACCTGGCACGTCTGACCAACGCCGGGTCCGCAGATCCCGGTCACTCATCGAAGGCGTGCTCCTTGACCGCCTCCCAGCGGTACGGTCACACGGTGCTTGACCTGCGCCTGCGAACGGTGAAAGACCGTGCACTCGGCCCGATTGCCGAGTCGCTTGCAGGTCGCATCGCACCGCTCACTCTGTCGGTGATCGGCATGCTCCTGTGCGTCGGCGCCGGCGTCTTCGCCTGGCAGTCGGCGCCAGCCCTCGCCGTGCTCTGCTGGCTGACTGGGCGGCTGCTCGATGGCCTCGATGGACCGGTCGCACGGTCAAGCGGTCAGGACTCCGACGTTGGCGGCTATGCGGACCTCCTGCTCGACACGATCGGATACGCAGCAATCCCACTGGGCGTGGCAGCCGGCGCCGGCGACCTCCGCCACTGGGCGATTGCGGCCGCGCTGCTCGCCACGTTCTACGTCAATACCGTCTCGCTCCTCTTGCTGAGTGCGATTCTCGAGAAGCGATCGAACGGCAAAGCACACTCCGGCGAAACCACAACGATCACGCTCCCGCCTGCTCTGATCGAGGGCACCGAGACCATTGCGCTCTTCACCCTCGCCTTGGCGATCCCGGCCTGGGCGGACACGTTCTTCATCATCATGGCGCTCGGTGTCGTCGTGAGCGTGTTGCAGCGTGCCAGCGCTGCGCGTCGACTGCTGATCTGACGCTCACGCAATCGCCCGCCCCGTGGCGTTGTCGAAGACGACAAGATGGTCGACCTGAAGTCGAACAACGTCGCCTTCGCTCACCTCCGCCGGGAGCGTCAGCCCACAGCGCCAACCACCGATATCGCAGTATGCGCCACCCGGTCCGCCTGGCACGATCTTCGTCACCGCGGCCACCACGGGCCCGTTCGGCGACGCGACGACATCGCCAGGCCGAATACCCAACGTGACCTGTTGACCGATGTGATTCGCCAATACCGGCGCCCACGCCCGATGGCGCAGCGCTGGCGCCGCATCATGCGCCGCTCTCCGATGCGCGACGTCCAGCCAGAAACCTTCTCGGTCAGCACTGACCGTCGCCGGGAGGAGCCAGCAGTCCCCTGTTCCGACGGCAGCATCGATGGTTGCCGGCGATCGGTAGACCGCATCCGGATGGTCGAACTGCACCACCCGTTGGCGGTGAATGACGACGAGACGGCTCGGCATCGTCAAAGCGTCGATGGGGTCGTTTGTCGCCATGACCGTCGTGACGCCGTACCCCGCTTGCAGCATCGCCAACTCAGTGCGCATCTGTGCCTGTCGGGCAGCGTCAAGGCGCACCAGCGGCTCGTCAAGGAGCAACACCCGCGGCGTCCGGACCATCGTTCGGGCGATCTGCACGAGTTGTGTCTCGCCGCGACTCAGCTCATCGGGACGCCGGGCCAACAGATGCTCGAGATGCATCGCCCGGGCCTCGGCGTCGACCCGATCTCGAATCTCCTCTGCCTCCCGTCGTCGGATCTCAAGCGGGAAGGAGACGTTGCGACGCACGTTGCGACGACGAAACATCACGGGCTCCTGGAACACCATGCCGACGCCGCGATCAGCCGTCTTGGTCCGAGTGACATCGATTCCGTCCAGCAGCACCCGCCCCGGACAACATCGGTGAAACCGGCAATCGTGCGGATCAAGCTGGTCTTGCCGCTCCCTGAGGGCCCGATGACGCCGACAAACTCGCCGTCAGCGATGTCGAGCGACACGTCGCGGAGCACGATGGCCCCATGCACCGCGATGGTCACGCTGTCGAACTCGACCGAGGCCATACGTGCTCAGTTGCCGCTGCCGACAACGCCGAGAACCCAGCCTTCTTCGTCAACCACCGTCGACTCCATGCCTTCATCGATTCTTGGCCGGAACAGAGCCTCCAACTCACCCGAGGCGTCCAGGTGAGTGAGTCGCCGGGCGGTCGCCTCAACTTGTGCGGCATCCTTGACGACACCGATCGGCACCGTCACATCCCACAACGACGGCCAGACTTCAGCGACCACGAGATCCGTCACCGGCGGCATGTCCAGACCCGTGTCGAACGGCCACACGGCGAGACGTTGACCAAGGATCTGCCGCAGACGTTCGAGCGCCGCAATGCCAACAAGGCTCTGACTTCCGACTGCACCAGCTCCGAGTAGCTGCCAACACGAAAATGGTCGGCGGCCGTCGCTGCGTAACTGTTGCTCGACGATGCGCCACTCAGGCGGCCACCCTTGCGCACGGTTCGGTTTTGTCGTCGTCAGCGATGCATTCGCCTTCGACGGCGGACAACCCCAGAACGGTCCCGCTGGCCTCTGGGGTCTCTGCCAGCGTGCCGCCATCGAGTCGTTCAACCGCTGAGCGACATCAAATCGATTGTTCCGATTCTGCTCATCGTCGGTGATCGATGCGCCGAGATGTGACCACAGCGCGGCCCAGGGGACACCGACGAGACCGGCACGTTCTGCGGTTCCAGATGGAAAACCGAGTGAGAAGTCGACGCCCAAGAGCGTTCGTCGTCCCGGCTCTGCCAGCGCCGCCATTTCTCCGAGCGCAACCCGGCGGGTCGGCGGATTACTCAACGTGCAGGAGCCGTCTTCGACGACCGCGATCCATATCGAGTCGGGACCGGTTTTCGGCGAGGCGCTCGCACTCCAGTCGGCCACAGCAATGCGGTCGAAGAGCGGCGGACTCATCATGCAACCGAAGGACGTCAGGCCAACACGGTGCTGACGGCGGCAAAGTGCAGGCCAGCCGCAACGACTGTGAACGAATGCCACACTTCGTGATAGCCAAACGTCAGCGGCCACGGATTGGGTCGCTTGACCAGCAGTACCGGGAAGCCGACGGTGTAGGCAACGCCGCCTGCGATGATCAGGCCAAGCTGCACCGACGTCAGGTTGTCGAGGAGCGCAGGGGCAGCGACCACCAGGGCCCACCCCATGATCGGGTACAGCGCATAGCCAAGCCACTGCACACGACGAAATCCACCCATCTTGATGGTCATCCCGAGCGCCGCCATGATGCCGACCGCCGAGAGCACCGGAATGCCCCACTGAGGAGGAAGTGCCACAAGACAGACCGGTACGTACGTCCCGGCGATCAGCAAGTAGATCATCGTGTGATCAAGGCGTTGCATGATTCGTCGAACGCGGTCCGTCTTGGCCAAGCGGTGATACGCCGCCGAGGTACCGAAAACCAACAGCAGAGTGGCGGCATAGATCGCCGCCGACGTGCGCGCCGCGGCCCGTTCGGACACCGCGATCAAGACAATCCCGGCAGGAATGGCAGCGGCAAACGCCCACGCATGCATCCGACCACGCCACACCGGCCGCTCGTGCAGCGGCATCAGGTCACGGCCGATACTCATGTACTCACCGTACTGCGCCCGATTGAACACCTCGCCGCGTGCGGCCAAATGTTCAGTTCCGACATCGACTCAGATGTCAGCCGGCCAACCCAGTCATGAGCTCGGTGACTGCATCGCCGTACTTGTCGAGCTTTGCCGGTCCAACACCTGAGATCTTCGCCAGCTCTGACTTCGAGGTCGGGGCCATCCGGGCGATCGACACCAGAGTCTTGTTATCAAACACCACGTAAGCAGGCTTGCCGTCCCGCAACTGATTGCGGAGTTCTTTCAACGCGGCGAAGCGTCGCTCGGCTGCCTCGTCAAGATCCGCGGTCGGGTCGGTCTTCGACGGTGACGTCGATCGCTTCGCTGATTCCGGACGGTGCGAGGACACGACCGCGCGTTCAGCCGGTTCGGCGGATGGCTCAGTGGTGAGCTCGGCGACGAAGGGGCTGGGCGATGGCCCAGTGACGATCGTCGCGTGCTTGCTGGCGCGGGTGATCGCCACGTGGAACAACCGGCGCTCTTCCTCCACGTCTTCAGCGAGACGATGCGGATACTGCTCGGCGTCAGCGAGGTGGACCACCACGTGCGGCCATTCCTGCCCCTTGACCCGGTGGACGGTGGACAAGGTGACCCCGCCAGGCTGTCGACGCACCGCGAGGTGCTCGCGCAGCCAAGGCTCAAATGTCGCGACGTCGTCGTGCAACGCCGCAAGATGTTGGATGGCGGTGAGGTCGTCACCTTGCGCTGCACGGTTCATGCCGCGGCGATGGGCGTCGAGCGTGCCGACGGCACCAGCAAGCCCGATGCGGTCGATCAACGTCAGCACCAGGTCCGAGGTCGGAGCCCGGTCCTTGACCATCTGTTGCAGGGTCTGGATATCTGCAGCGAAGTCGGTCACCCGTTCTTGGTCGCGCTCAGTGTTCAACCGCCCAGCGAGTCGGTGCAGGTCAACGATGCTGCGCTGTTCGCACACCCAGTCGTTGATACGCGGATGGAATGATCGCGAAGGACGCCGGAGCGCCTCGCGGATGTCGTCGGGGCCGAGGGTGTCGCGCGTTGCCAGGCGGAGCCAAGCAAGGACGGAGCGGACCGCGGTTCGATCGGCGAACTCCAAGCCGACGCCACCCGAGATCGGGATGCCATTGACAGCGAGCGCGACCTGCACGGGGGCGAGCAGCGCATTGACGCGAGTCAGGACAGCGATGTGATCAGCTGGGGCACCGGAGCGAAGTGCATCTTCCACGGCACGCTGCGTCGCACTGATCGGGTCGACCGCCGTGTCGACGTTCCATCCTCCGGTATCGGTCGAGTTCGCTCGAATGGTCTTGGCGACGCGCCGGCCGTTGTGTCTCAGCAACCGATCAACGATCTGGACGACACCCGCAGGACACCGATAATTGACTTCAAGGGGATGCGTGCCTGCGCCCGGAAACAGATCAGCGAAATCAATGAGCCACGAAGGGTCGGCGCCGTTGTAGCCATAGATCGTCTGATCGTCGTCACCCACGCCAAACACGGCGCCACCGGGTGACGCAAGGAGACGGATGAGCAACAAGTGAGCCGGCGTCAGGTCCTGAAACTCGTCGACGAGCATGAGACGACATGCTCGCTGGGCGGCGCGTCGCGCATCGGGCTGCGAGAGCAGCACGAGCAACGCCCGATGAATCTGATCGTCGAAGTCGACCGCTCGTTTCCGTTCCAGAGCAGCCCGGTAGGCAGGCCATGCCGCGGCAAGACCCTCGACATCGCCGTCGTAGCGAGCCTCCGCATCGCTCGGGTCGACCAGGCCAAGACGGATCAAACTCAAGGCCTCGATCCACGGTGCAACCGGATCACTGTTGCGGCGCCGCGGAAACGACACCAGGTCGCCAATGATGCGCCTGACGTCGACTTCATTGATGGTGTTCCATCGCATCGGTTGCGGCGCGAATGGTGGTGCACCATTGACAATCGCAAGGGCGAGTGCGTTGAGTGTTCGTACTTGTAGTCCAGGGAGGTCCGGCGTCCGCTCGAGCATCTCCTCTTGGGCGCGCTTGTTGAATGCCACGAGGCTGACGGCGCTGGCCGGCAGGTTCCAGACTCGGAGCAGGTGACGCGCTCGTTCGGTCAGCACACGCGTCTTGCCCGACCCGGCGGGGGCGATGATTCGTGCTGCACCTCCCGGGTGAGTGACCGCCTCGAGTTGATCCGGAGCAAGGTCGGCATCGGAGACGTTCGCAGCTGGCGCAACGAATGACCGATGCTCGATGGCAACGGCGTGCAAGACAGCCACGCCATCGACTGGGTCGGTGTGCCTGACCGGGCCAGCATCGAGCCACACGACATCACCACTGGGCGTCCGAATGTCTCCGAGCCCGGTGGCCGGCACCGTTGTTGCACCCAGCGCGATGGCCTGGTCGAGCGCGATCCACGTCGGGGTGTCACCACGAAGATCGACGGCATTGGCCCACACAAGGTGATGCAGTTCTTCGAGCTCGAAGGTGAAGTCGGCGCCGACTTCGTACGGCTGCGCCTCGGTCTTCAGTTTTGGCTGACGGTCAAAATCGGTGGCGAGTTCGATGACGAGGCGCCGACGATCGTGGTGGGCCGACCGAAGAACGGCCAGCGCGCTCCCAGGATCGGTGAGCGTGTCGGCCGAGATGACCACCCGTTCAGCATCCGCCCACGGAGCGACGATTTGATCGCCAGTACTCACAAGGCCGTTCCGTGCCAGGGCGTCGGGCCCGGGTTCGGCAGGAGCAACTCCCCGCGGAAAGCGCTGTGGTTCGATGCCTGCCCGCTGCATCGACCGTGCTGGCGCTGCACCTTGCGAGTCGGGACTGTGTGTGGAGCGGTGCTGGGCGTCGGATTCGGTGGCCGCTGTCGCCTCGGCGGATGCATCGTCGGGAAGCCCACCATCGTCGAGCGGGACCTCGAGCTGACCATTGTCGTGCCAGCATTGGCGTATCTGAGCGGGCGAGTCATGCTCGCCGTTGCAGTATGCGCACGCAATCGCCATGGACGCCGACTGTAGCGACCCGACCCCTTGAGCGCACACACGTTCGATTGAAGGGGTCAGGTTTGCGGGGCTCGGCGGCACGCAATGGAAGACTGCCGCATGACCTTCGTCCACGGCCGACCGATCACCGAGAACCGGCCTGAGCTGGTTCTGATCCGCCACGGCGAAACAGCATGGAGCCGCTCGGGCCGGCACACCGGGCGAACCGACCTGCCACTCACCGAGACCGGACGGAACGAGGCACGTTCGATTTCGACGGCCGTTGCAGACTTCGACTTCTCACATGCGTTCTCGAGTCCGCTGCAACGCGCGTGGGAGACGGCTGGAATCGTCGGGCTCCATCCCGATCGTGACGACGACTTGCTGGAATGGGACTACGGAGAGTACGAGGGGATCACGACCACCGAGACGCGTCAGACGATCCCGAACTGGTCGGTGTGGACCCACGAGATCGTCGGGGGCGAGTCAGTTGACGAAGTCGGGGTGCGCGCCGATCGTGCGATCGCCAGGCTGTCGCAACTCAACGGTCCGGTCGCCGTCGTGGCACACGGCCACTTCCTGCGGGTCTTCGCCGCTCGCTGGCTCGACCTCGACGCTCGAGAAGGTCGACGGTTCGTGCTCAACACGAGCACGTTGTCGCTGCTTGGATGGGAGCGAGAGAACCGGGTGATCAGGCGCTGGAACGACCCCTGCGGTTGGTGACGGTGCCGTCGTGGCCTCCGACGCTCACCAGGCAATCTCAGGGAGGCCGTACGTGACGCACAAGCCGGCTCCGTTGAGCAACAGCATCGACATGACGATCAGGCCGACGGTGAATACCCGCCGCGGCGTCCGATCAGCAGCCGACATCTGAGGCACGGGCATGTACCACTCAGGGAGCAACTCGGCGCCCGCCGATTCCTGTCCGAACGCAACAGCATCAGCAGCAAACGGATCGGCCGGCGAGGCGGCCATTGCGAGTTCGGTCAGTTCGGCGTCGCTCAGCGGTTCGGCCATCCATTCATCGTAGAACGCTGACCGAGTGCCACGTCCCGTCGATCGCCGGTGTTTTCAAGCTGTTGATCGGGCCCGGAAACGCAATGGTGCCGCCAGCGGGACAACAACACAGGTACAGGGCATGATCCCCCAAGCAGTGCGGTGCGACTCACGTCGCCTCGCTTCCGCCGACTCTCCATGTGTTGCGCCACTGGCGGCACTAGGTCTCACTCTAGGAACCTCTGCCTGTGGGATGGAAGAGGGACAACCCTGTGAATTACGCGGTGATGTCAGTGGATAGCTGTTGACGAGCATGTGGACGCAATGTGAACAAGCAGGGTTTGTCCACAGCCTGTGGTCACGCCCCTGCCGCACTCGACCCGCGAACCAGATCAGCTGGCGACAACCACGTCCACCGGAATCCCGTTCAACACTGCTGTTCCCGACAGCGGATCCATCGCTTCGTGGTCGGTGAGCACGTTCGAGTTCACTCCGGCATGTTCGGCCGCGACGCGCATCTGTGCTCCGGGCGCATCGTGTCCCCAGCCGTGCGGCAAGCTCACCACACCGGGCGTGATGCTGTCGGTGACCTCCACCGGCGCTGTGATGGAACCGACGCGTGAGGTGATCGAGGCGGCGCCTCCGTCGCTCAAGCCGAGCAACGCTGCGTCATCGGGGTGCACGTGCAGCGTGCAGCGCGGCTTGCCCTTCATCAGCACATTGATGTTGTGCATCCACGAATTGTTGCTCCGCAGGTGCCGCCGACCGATGAGCACAAGGCCTCGATCCACAAGCCCCGGAACTGCTGCAGCAAGACGGTCGAGGTCGTCGATGAACACTGCTGGTGCAAGCTCGACCTTGCCGCTCGGCGTTCGAAGAATCTCGGGCAAGCGGGGCTCGAGCGCCCCGAAATCGCGGCCGTGTGGACGGTCCAGCAGGTCGTCGAGCGACGTGCCCTCCGGCTCGGAACCGAACCCATCGCCGAACGGGCCACTGCGGAGCATGAAGTCGAGCATCCGCTCTGGGCCCACCCGCCCTGAGGCGTTGAGTTCGGCCAGAATCTCGTCGGGATCCCGACCATGCAACCCGCTGTGCTCGCTTCGCACCGCACCGCGCACCATCGCATCGATCGCCCGGTCATCGGCGCTGGCAGGGTCGGCATCGACGCCCATGCCCTGAGCGACGAGTGTCAGCTTCGAGATGACTTCCCATTCGTCTGGCTGCCCGTCGAGCGGCAGCACCGGCTCGGAATAGTTGGCGACGTTGCGGACACCGAACTGCAGGAGCAGCAGGTCGTAGTGGCTGCGCTGGAGCTGCGAAGGCGACGGCAGGATGACGTCGGCGTGGCGTGTGGTCTCGTTGAGATACAAGTCGACTGACACCATGAACTCGAGGTCGTCGAATGCCTCAGCGAGCAATTCGCTGTTCGGATTCGAGCGGAGTGGATTCCCGCCGACGGTGATCATGGCGCGCAACTGGCCTTCGCCAGGTGTGGTGATTTCCTCGGCAAGCGCTCCGACTGGGTACTCCCCCATGACTTCCGGGTGGCCACTGACGCGTGTCGCACCGCGTCCAATCGCGAACCCGCGACCCGAGCCGCGCTTGCCGCGCGTCGTGGCTCCGCCCGCCACTGGCATGGCGAACATTGCTCCGCCTGGACGGTCGAGGTTGCCGGTGAGGATGTTCAGCGCATCGATGAGCCAGGTTGCCGTCGACCCAAACTCGGTGGTGGTCGTACCGATTCGGCCGTACACCGATGCGGTCGTGGCCGCAGCGAGTTCGCGAGCCAACGTGCGGATTGCCTCCGCGCTGACGCCCGTTGCCGCAACAACCGATTCAGGGGTGAATGGCGCAATCGCCGCAGCGAATTCGTCAAGCCCGTTGAGGTATTCCGCGACGTGCGGACCGACGTCGACGAGGCTCTCTGCCACGAGGACATTGCACATCGCTGCGAGCAGCAGTGCATCAGAGCCCGGCCGAATGGCAACCCACTCATCGGCTTCCTCCGCCGTACGTGAGCGCCTGGGATCGACGACTACCACCTTTCCGCCGCGCTCGCGGATGCGCTCGATTCTCCCCGGGAAGTCAGGAGCAGTACACATGCTGCCGTTCGATGCGTACGGGTTGGCACCAAGAATCAAGAGATGATCGGTGCGGTCCAGGTCGGGAACCGGCACTGCCACCGGCGACCCGAAGACGTGGCCTGCCGCGACGTGGCGCGGCATCTGATCGACCGTTGATGCGCTGTAGCGGTTGCGGGTCCCCAGGCCCGTCAGCAGAGTCCGCAGATACATCATCGACGACAACGAATGTGCTCCTGCATTGCCGCCATAGACCGCCAGGGACGACCGGCCGTGACGGTCGATGACACCTCCGAGTCCGACCTCGATCTCGGACCACGCCTCGTCCCAGGTGACCTCAACGTGCACCCCGTCGCGCTTGGCCATGGGAACCCGCAGGCGGTCTGGGTCCTCGTGGAGATGCTTGAGTGTCGACCCCTTGGGGCAGATGAAGCCCTTCGAGAACACGTCATTCATGTCGCCGCGGATCCGTTGAACCGTCTCGCCACCCGCCCCGTCGGGCTTGAGGGTGATCTCCAATCCGCACGTTGCCTCACATAGTGGGCATGTCCGGTACGCGGTTCGTGTCCCGACCTCGACCCCGATGGGGGTCGCAGTTTCGATTGCGGGATCGTTTTCGGTGACGGCCATCACCGATGCTCGCAGACACGTCGATCAACCGTCGAGTCTGCCAGTCTGCGAGGATCACGCCATGATCCGTCGCGTCTTCCCCGACTCTGCTGAGACGACCATCGAGCAGGCCTACGACGCTCCACTCGGAGCACCGTCGGGTCGACCCTGGGTGGGGTTGTGCATGGTCAGCTCAATCGATGGATCAACCGTGGTCGACGGCCGAAGCACTGAGTTGTCGAGTGCGAACGACTTGGCTCTCTTACTGGGTCTTCGTCGGCTCGCAGACGTCATCATTGTCGGCGCCGGCACCGTTCGAGGCGAGGGGTACGGCCCACCCGACATTGCAGGCCAGCGCGTCGGCGTCGTGACCGCGAGCGGCCGCGTCGACACCTCGCTGCCTCTGTTCACCTCGGGGGCTGGCTTCCTGATCACCACCGATAACGCCAAAGTCGCCGACAATGTCGACAGCATTCGCGCCGGAACGGCCCGCGTCGACCTGCAAGCGGCCGTCAGCCGCCTCCACGAGGTCCACCCAACGCCACGGTTCGTGCAGGTTGAAGGCGGTGCGCTCCTCAACGGCGCGGCGCTGGATGCCGACCTGTTCGATGAGATCAATCTGACGACGTCACCGCTGTGTGTCGGTGGCGCAGGACCGCGCCTCGCTACGGGTGCAACCGACCTGGCGCTGCGTTTCGAACTGGCGCAGATGGTGATCGACGACCAGTCATTCGTGTTCAGTCGATGGAAGCGATCCCACTGAAGCGCCTCCTCACACGGATGCTGGGTCGGCCTTTTGCATGAGTTCGAGCTCTCGGTGGAAGTCTGCTGCAGCGTCGAAGTCCTTATAGACGCTCGCGAACCGCAGGTACGCCACCTCGTCGACAGTGCGGAGTTCCTCCAGCACGACAATTCCGATGTTTGCGCTCGTGACCTCGGAGCCTTGCAGGCGGAGCGCATCTTCAACCGAGCCCGCAATCTGCTCCAACACGACTGGAGCAACGTCACGACCCTTTGTGGCTGCGGAGAGGCCGCTGACGAGCTTCTGCCGATCGAATGGCTGGATGCGACCGTCCGATTTGAGGACCGTGAGCGGGGCATGGTCGACCCGCTCGAACGTCGTGAATCGATGCGCACAGCTCAGGCATTGCCGGCGGCGGCGAATGGCAGTGTTTTCCTCGGCGATACGCGAATCGACGACCTTCGTTTCGTCGTCACGGCAGACCGGGCATTTCATCTGTCCGATTGTAGTTCCGCGACTCCTCTCATGCTGGGGCAAGCGGCCTCGCGAGCAACGTGACGCTTGTCCGTCTCGTCGCTACCGGTCTCACTCGGCGGTGGACGGACTCGACACAGGATCAGGGAAGCCAGACGGCCTGACCGGCCTGAATCTCCACGCCGCCGTTCATCCGGATGAGCACATCGATGAAACGGTCGCGGTCTACATCGCCGCGGTAGGTGTTGGCAATCGACCACAGCGTGTCGCCTGGCTGGGCAACGTGGACCGACGGGGCGACGGCCTCAGCCGCAGCAGCTGACGCTGCCGACGCAGGTGAACCAGCCAGCCCGGCCGACATCCCAACGAGGCCGAGCATGCCGACGATGAGCATCATCGTTGCAAGGCCACCGACAACCACGCGACGCAGCGCATAGTTCGGCAGGGCCGGGCGCACCATCGCACGAACCTCGGCATGAGCACTGAGCGAGGTAGCGGACACCACACAGGGCAGGCCTCGGTCTGCCACCTGATCACGCACTCGGGCAGCGGCGCCGTGAGGGTTCGTTTGGCGATGCGGTGTAATCAGTAGTGCAGTACTCATGTCTCTCCCCAACGGATGACGTGCGATGTGTTCGGTTTCGAAGGAACGAATGAACGCTTGTTCGATTCTTACCTCATGCAGTGAACCAGGACAGGTGTTCGATGTCAACCCGTACGTGAGACTTTCTCGAACAATCGTTCCCAGTACAAATGTTTGACTCGGCCCCCGCATCACCGTACGCTGTTCGGTATGGCCCCCAAGATCAGTGCGCGCCAGCGCGACATCCTTGACTTCATTCAGCAGCAGATCAGCGACCGCGGATTCCCTCCATCGGTGCGCGAAATCGGCGATGCGGTGGGCCTCACGTCGCCATCAACAGTGCACAGTCACCTCAACACGCTGCAACGTCACGGCTATCTACGGCGCGACCCCAGCAAGCCGCGGGCCATCGAGGTCCGATACGACTCCAACAGCGGAGCAATGATGGAGAAGCGGCCCGTGCGCCATGTGCCCCTGGTGGGCGATGTCGCAGCAGGCACCGATGTGCTTGCCGAGGAGAATGTCGAAGAGTTGCTCCCCGTTCCAGCTGACTTTGCCGGCGAAGGCGAGCTCTTCATGCTGCGGGTTCGCGGCGAGTCAATGATCGACGCGGGCATCCTCGACGGCGACTACGTGGTCGCCACCCAGATCGACCATCCACACAACGGCGACATTGTCGTCGCTGGTATTCCTGGCGGCGAGGCCACCGTCAAGAGCTACTCGCGGTCGGGCGCCGAGGTCACACTGACCCCCCACAACCCCACCATGGAACCCATGGTGTTCGGCGCCGACCAGGTCGAGTTGTATGGCAAGGTCGTCACCGTGATGCGGCGCTACTGAGCAGCGTCGTTCGGTGGCGCCCACGGTGATCGTTGGGCATCGTCCGAACGATCATTCGGCGGCACAGGCAGCGCGGGCGGCGCGGCGGGTTGCGGAGGCCAGCCAGATGGCGCCTGCGTACTGGGTGCAGCGGGCGGCACTCCGGGCGTATGACTGGGTGGACCCACTGCAGGTTCCCAACGTTCGGGGCCAGGTGGTGCTGCGGGCATCCCGGGTGGAGCGGTGGGCCAGCCTTGCGGAGCGGTTGGCCACGGTGCAGCGACGGCACCACCAGGGGCCGGTTTGGGCGAACGGCGTGAGGCGATCATCACTGCGCCACCAATGACCAAGCCAGCGAGTGCTGCGAGCACTGCGCCAAGTTGCATCATGCCAACGCCATCTGAAGGGTCTTTCCCGACGGCCACGACGAGCCGAACATCTGTATCGCCAGACACGTCAACCCGAAGGATGTGATCACCGGGCGTTTCAACGCTGAACGTTCGAATCGATTCGCCGGTAAAACCGTCAACGTCGTACGTGGTCCCCGATGCATTGGTCAGGACGACGTCATCGCCTGCCGGAGAGGTCATCTCGAGCGATACCGCAGGCAAGGAGTCTCCGAGCACGCCGTACGCGCCCTCAACGGCACAGTCGCCGGCGATCGGCACGTCGAAACGACCAGCGGTCTCGATGTACATCGTGAATTCTCCGACGGCTTCAAAATCGAGCGTCGTGTCGCATCCACTCGGCGCCCGAGCCAGGTTGCTCACACCATCGGACTGCCGTTGATCAGCCGCGTACCAGAGCCCGACTGCTGCCAGTAGCCCGATGATCAATACTGCGAGACCGGTACCGAACATTGCACTCTGTTTGCTCGAGGTGGTCATGTTGCTCCGATGCGCAGGGTCGGTGGGGTCGGCGTGTCTGTCAGGCAGTCGATGCGAGTCGGCGAGCGACGAGATCGATCCGTTCATCAGGTTGTACCACGGCCACCCGAACGAAGTTGGCCCCGTCGGCACCATAGAACTCGCCGGGGCTCACCAGAGCGCCACCGTCAGTTGCCAGCCGTTCGGCGAAGTCCCATCCATCAGCAACAGGAATCCACAGGTAGAAAGCGCCAGCGGGACGAGGAACGTCGATTCCTGCCCACTCGGACAGCACGTCAGCCATCAGTTCGAGGCGACGCCGATAGCGCTCGCGTTGTTCCTCAACATGAACATCGTCGCCGAAGGCGACCGTCGCTGCAGCCTGCACGGGTCCCGGAATCAACATGCCGCTGTGCTGACGCACGCTGCGCAGGAAGTCGACGATCGTTGCGTCACCGGCATAGAAGCCGGCACGGGCGCCCGCAAGGTTGGATCGCTTCGACAGCGAGTGCACCGCGACCACACCATCGAGACCGTGCTCGAGGATCGTCCGCGGCGCTCCCTCCCAGGTGAACTCGACGTAACACTCATCGGAGAACACCGGAACAGCGTGCTTTCGACCCCATGCCGCAGCTGCTTCGAGATCGTCAAGTTGACCAGTTGGGTTGCCCGGGCTGTTCACCCACAAGAGCAATGCCCGGTCGATGTCGGCAGCGTCGACCGCACCAAGATCAAGAGTCCCGTCCGGGCCGAATGGCACGCCAACCGACCTGCAGCCGCCCAGGGTGGCCCCCATCGCATACGACGGATACGCCACGGCCGGATAGAGCACCGTGTCACGATCCGGGTTCATCAGCCGCATGAAGCGTGGCAACGAGGCGACAAATTCCTTCGTCCCGACCGCGGCAGCAATTTGGTCGACGGGAACCTCGACACCAAGGCGTCGGGCCATCCAGTTGTGACAAGCTGTTCGGTACTCGAGCGTGCCGGCACTCGGCGGATATGACCGCTCGGCATCACTCGTTCCCAGGGCTTCGACGACCGCTGCGGGCGGCGCGTCGAACGGGGTGCCGATCGAGAGGTCAACGAGCCCACCGTCGAATGCCGCGCACACCGGCTTGAGCCGATTGAGCCGGTCGTACGGATACGGCGGCGGATCAAACGGCCCGACGAGCGCCTCGGTGACGCTCATGCTTTCCCTTCAGCCGAACTGGCCGGAGACTGCGTGCCGGAGACGAATTCCGACAGGCGGCCGGCCGAGGCATCGGAGAGCCTGGCCCGAATCAACCACGCCTCGCCGGTGTCCCCAGCGCCATCACCAATCGACACCACTTCACCTTCGCGATGCACTGACGCCAAGATGTCGCCTCGGTCATACGGGACGATGAGTTCGTAGACCACGGCGAGTGCCCGCAGCCTGTCGCTGAGCGTGCGGAGGAACGTCTCGACACCCTCGCCATTGACGGCGCTGATAGCGACCGAACCGGGATTGGCGTCCATCAATGCCTGAGCTGTGCCTGGTGCCAGATCGGACTTGTTGAAGACGAGCAGTTCGGGAACCTCGGCCGCCTTGATATCTCCGAGCACCTCACGAACTGCGTCGATCTGGGCCGCTGGATCCGGCGCACTTGCGTCCACAACGTGGACGAGATAGTCGGCCATCGCCGCAACTTCAAGCGTGCCCTTGAACGACTCGACCAATCCATGCGGCAGCCTGCTGATGAAGCCGACGGTGTCGCTCAGCAACACGGGCTCGCCACCGGGCAGAGAGAGCCGGCGCGTCGTCGGGTCAAGCGTTGCAAATAACCGGTCCTCGACGAGCACACCCGACTGTGTGAGCTGATTGAGCAGGGTGGACTTGCCGGCGTTGGTGTACCCGACGATTGCCACGTTCGCGAGGCCGCTCTTGTTGCGCCCCTTGCGCTGCAGAGAGCGAGTCTCAGCCAGCCCCGCGAGATCCTTCTCAAGCTTGTGAATCCGGCGCTTGATCCGTCGACGCTCGACCTCGGTCTTGGTCTCGCCACCGCCGAATCGTGCGCCGACACCGCCCCGCTGTTGTGCCTGTTTGTCAGTGATGCCCCGCCGCAACCGCGGCAGTCGGTATCGCAACAGCGCCAGCTCAACCTGGGCCTTACCTTCGAGCGTGTGTGCGTTCTGCCCGAAGATGTCGAGGATCACCGCTGTCCGGTCAATGGCGGTACGGCCGAGCATCTTTTCGAGGTTGTACTGCTGGGCGGGGGCCAGGTTGTTGTCGAACACAACCGTGTCGGCATCGACCGCCAGACAGAGTTGCTTCAGCTCTTCCGCCTTGCCCTTGCCGATGAACCATGTGTGGTCAGGAGCAGCACGCTTTTGAACCATCCGGGCGACTTCGTCGGCACCGGCGGTATCAACGAGCAGGGCAAGTTCGTCGAGGCTGGCCTCGGTCGACTCTTCGTCATCGCCGGGCAGCGTGACGCCGACGAGCACGATCTTCTCCCGGATCGTTCGGTCGATCAATGTGGCGGCGAGCGCCTCGTTATAGGGCGTCGTCACGTGAGCGGCGCCTCGATGGTGGCAACGTGCGTGGCGGGCCCGGTCAGGGTCGCCCGGCTCGGGTACTCGAGATCAAAGGACACGCTGGCGGTGCCACCGTCCATGTGGACAAGAACTTCGGCGGCGTCGGCCTTGACGAGCCCCCACTGCTTCGACGCGTAGGCCGCGGCACACGCCCCGGTCCCGCAGGCCTGAGTGATACCGGCGCCACGTTCGTGGACGCGCATCGTGACGCCGTTCAGCTCCGGGCCCGGCTCAACAATCTCAAGGTTGACCTGCGGCACCTTGCTGCCAAGGTCGGCGAGGTCGACGACGGCGATCTCGTCGACGCCAACAACGCTGTGTGGATTGCCCAGGCTCAGGTGTGCCACGGGACGGTCGGGGTGGCAGCCCAGAGCAGACCATCCGTCAGGTTCCGAAAGCGGCACCACATCACCCATTTCAACGCGAGCCGAGATCGTGTGCGGGTCGTCAGTCGTCGACAATGTGACCGTGCGGTCGCCAGCGTCGGTCGAGATGCGCTGGGGATCGAGATCGCCGCTGCGCATTGCAAGGGCCTGCGCAAAACAACGGATGCCGTTGCCACTCATTTCGGCGCGGGACCCGTCGGCGTTGTACAGCACCATCTTGGCTGCGTACCCCTCCTTCGACTCGGCGATGAGGAGTCCGTCGGCGCCGATGCCCGTGCGACGATCGCAGAGCCGGCGGGCCAAAGCAGAAAGGTCTGTGGCGCCGGGTTGGAACGCGACGACAAAGTCGTTGCCCAGACCGTGGTGTTTGGTGAGCGTGAGTGAGGTCATTGCAGCTGCCTGAAGTGCTTGATCACGATCGGCGCCACTTCGGCAACCGGATCATCTTCGACATCAATCCAGCGTACGCGTGGATCGCGGCGGAACCATCGCTCCTGGCGCACGGCGAACTGTCGCGTCCTGGTCACGATCATTTCCACAGCAGCATCCTCGCTGATCTCACCGTCCAGATACATCAGGGTTTCCTTGTAGCCCAGCGCCTGGCCTGCCGTCTTGGAGAAACCAGCCGTGCGGAGCGAGCGCACCTCGTCGATCAACCCGTCGGCGATCATCTGACCGACGCGGGCCTCGATCCGATCCGCAATGACCGCTCGCGGCCATCGCAACCCAATCTGGGCCACTCCGGAGTCGGGATAATGATCAACGCCTGGGCCAAATGAGCTGAACGGTCGACCACTGCCCAGGGTGACTTCCAACGCGCGCACGACGCGCCGCCGATTCTCGGGTTCGATCTTGGCTGCAGCTGCCGCGTCGAGGCCGCCGAGCTGAGCGTAGAGATCAGCAAGGTCCCGCGATTCAAGCGACGCCCGGACGTCCGGCCACTCCCCCGGCAAGTCGAAGTCATCGATGACGACACGGTGATACAGGCCGGTCCCACCGACGAGTAAGGCTCGCCCCTCTCGCGATGCGATGTCGTCAAGTGCCCGGCGATGCGCTTCCTTGAACTTCGCCACTGTGAAGTCGTCGGTCGGGTCGACGAGATCAATGCAGTGATGTCGCACCGCTGCACGCTCTGCGGCGGTCGGCTTCGCGGTGCCGATATCCATACCGCGATACACCTGCATCGAGTCGATCGAGACCAATTCGATTCCCACCAGCTCTGCGGCGACGGCCAACGCCACCGACGACTTCCCCGACGCCGTCGATCCGACAAGCGCCACGCGAGGCGGCTGCAGGGAGTGGTTCAGAGCTGCTCGCCTTCGGCAATGCGCTGGTGGTGATGAATCACTTCGGCGACGATGAACCGGAGGAACTTTTCAGTGAAGGCCGGGTCGAGTCCCGCGTCCTCGGCCATTGACCGCAGCCGGGCGATTTGAATCTCTTCGCGCACCGGGTCGGCAGGTGGCAGCGCGGCGGTCGCCTTGTACCGGCCAACCGCCTTCGTCACCTTAAATCGCTCGGCGAGCAGATGGACGAGCGCCGCATCGATGTTGTCAATACTCGATCGGAACTCGTCAAGTTGTGGATCGTGCACCGGGTCAGTCATCAGCACTCCAACCTACCGTCGAGCTGCAGGTGGGTCCGATCCAACGGTGACCAGCGACTCAGAGTGCGGAGACAGGGATGCGAAGTTTGTGACTCGGCTCGGCGATGAAGTCAACGAAGTCGCCGGTCAAGAAGTGTGGTGCGGCGCGGACGACCCTCACTGCGGCGTAGCTCCCCGTTCGCAGCGGGCGCGGTGGCGTGAAGTGCACCAATTTGTTCTGGCGAGTTCGTCCGCTGATGACACTCGGGTCACGTTTGCTGGGGCCCTCGACGAGCACCTCTTCCACGCGACCGACTCGCGCCTCATGCTTGAGGAGCGCCGAGCGTTCGACGACGATGCGGAGACGTTGGAAACGTTCGCTTGCCACGTCGGGATCGACAAAGTCGGCCTCCATCCCTGCGGCCTCGGTCCCCGGGCGGGGCGAGAAGATGAAGGTGTATGCGTAGTCGTACTCTGCAGCCGCAGCGACTTCGAGGGTCCGCTCGAAGTCATCATCGGTCTCGCCAGGAAAGCCAACAATGATGTCGGTCGACACTGCCAAGTCATCGATTGCGGCGCGTGCCTGGCCGAGCCGTTCGAGATAACGAGCGCCGGTGTAGCCGCGATGCATCAGCGCCAGAATTCGATCGCTGCCCGACTGCAGCGGGTAATGCAGGTGCTCACACACCTGTGGCGTTTCGGCCATGGCTGCGAACGTGTCGGGTCGCATGTCTTTCGGGTGCGGACTGGTGAACCGAACTCGACGAATGCCGTCGACGGCACCCACATCTCGGAGCAACTGGGAAAAGAGCGGGCGGAGCTTGGCATCGGTCTCGCCGGACTGGCGCGCGGCCAACTGCAGGTCGCGCCCATAACTGTTGACGTTCTGGCCAAGGAGTGTCACCTCGGTGACACCATCGGTCGCCAGTTGCTTGGCTTCGGCGATGATGTCGGCGTACGGTCGAGAGATCTCGGCCCCGCGGACCGCCGGAACGATGCAGAAGGCGCAGTTATTGTCGCACCCAATTTGAATCGTGAGCCAGGCGTTGTAGGAGGTCTCCCGACGAGCGGGCAACGCCGACGGAAACATCGCATGATCGTCGATGACGGCTTCGGCCAGGATCTCGGTGATCGGTACGTCCGAGGACTTCGACTCTTCGAGCAGTTCAGCCGCGCGATGAACGTTGTGGGTCCCCATCACGACGTCGACGTGAGCAGCTTTCTGCGCGACCAGTTCCTGGTCCTTCTGCGCGAGGCAACCCGACACGACGATCTGGCGCCCCTCTTTCTTGCCCTTCCAGGTCTTGAGGTGGCCGAGATTCCCGTACAACTTGTTGTCGGCGTTCTCACGGATGCAACAGGTGTTGAGCACGACAACGTCGGCGTCGGACTCAGACTCGGCTCGCACCAGCCCGTCTGCCTCGAGCAGACCCGAGATTCGTTCTGAGTCGTGATCGTTCATCTGGCACCCCATGGTGCGCACGACGTAGCTGCGTGGCACGGACTGGGGCTGTTCGGACATGAGCGAAAGGCTATCGAGGCGCTGCCGCGTCGCCCGGCTGGTCACCACGGTCAGTGCGCCGGGCGCGGACGCTATCGTTCGGGCCGTGATCGCCATCTTCCTCAACGAGAGCCAAAACCTCGTCAAGCTGCTCTACTTCGTCCACATCCTCAGCATCGTTGCTGCGTTCGGGCCACTGTTTCTGTACCCGCGGATGCAGCGCGCTGGCGAGACCAGTGCGATGGCGGCGCTGCACATGAAGCTGGTGTTCCCCGCGTTGATTCTGCTGTGGGTCGTCGGCATGGGCATGGCAGGCGTCAACAAGTTTGCCCTCGCCGAGATGTGGTGGATCACGATCACCATCGCACTGTGGGTCGTCGCTGTTGCGGTGAGCTGGTTCCTGATCAAGCCGGCCATCGGCGACACATCAGAAGCAGCCACGAAGAAGCTGTCGGCCGGCATCGGCGTGACCCACCTGATTCTTGCGATCAGCCTGGTCCTCATGGTCTTCAAGCCGTTCGTCGACGGCACCTATGTCATCAACCCCTGAACCCTGAACCCTGAACCCTGAACCCTGACCCCTGACTGCCTGACCCCTGACCCCTGACCCCTGACTGCCCGACCCTGACGGAGCGGCCCGGTCACTGGCCACCAGGGTCAAGCGACTAGAAACGAGGGATGGCCAACGAGGCGATCCCCGCAGGCGATCAGGCTTGGCTCGACCAAGTCGTCGAGCCGATCATCGATCCCGAGCGAGCAATCGTGGACCCGCACCACCATCTGTGGCCGATCGGCGGGCCGTTGCTCTACGGTCCGGCCGAGCTCGCGGCCGATACCGCGAGTGGCCATAACGTCGTTGCCACGCTGTTCATGGAGTGCAACGCCGCGTATCGCACCGATGGCCCCGCCCACCTGCGAAGCGTCGGTGAGACCGAATTCGTCGCAGCCAGCGCTGATTGGCTCGCCGCGGAGCACCCTGACGGTCCACCGATCGCTGCCATCGTCGGCTACGCCGATCTTGCCGACGCCGACCATCTCGACGAAGTACTCGACGCTCACACGGAAGCGGCCGGCGGACGCTTTCGCGGCATTCGAGATGCGCTCGCCCGCGCCACCGAGCCCGAGGCGATGATGATTGCCGGAATGAACCCGGCTGGGAAGTACGCGGACGAGTCGTTCAGGTCCGGCGTCAACCGACTCGGTGAGCGCGGACTCACCTACGACTCGTGGCACTACCACCACCAAAACCACGAGTTCCTCGAGCTTGCCCAAGCCATTCCGGGAACCACGATGATTCTCGACCACTTCGGCACACCCTGTGGAGTCGGCCAGTATGAAGGCCAGCGCGACGAGATCTTCGAGACTTGGAAGGACGACATCAGCGCCATCGCAGCGTGCGAGAACGTCGTTGCCAAGATCGGTGGCCTGGCGATGCCCGACAACGGATTCGGCTGGCACACCGCTCCGGCGCCGCCATCTTCGGACGAATTTGTCGAACAGCAGGCCCGCTACTACCTGCACACGATCAACGCATTCGGACCTGAGCGTTGCATGTTCGAAAGCAACTTTCCGGTCGATCGATTCTCACTGTCGTATGCCGTGCTCTACAACGGTCTCAAGAAGATCGCTGCGGCCTTCAGCGATGCCGAGCAAGATGCGCTCTTCTCCGGCACCGCAGCTCGCGTCTACTCCGTCGCGATCTGAGCGCCGACAGTGTTCGTCAAGCCTCTCAACACACAATGGGACGGACAGTGGCATCGCCGGTCAGGCCCGACCGGCAACACCACTGACCGTCCCATCGGTGAGGACTGACGACTCAGTCGAGCGAAATCGGTTGATCGTCAGCTTCGGAGAACGCCCCGGCCTCCGACGCAGCGTCGGCCTCGGCGACGTCTTCAACCACCGGTGCGTTCGGATCTTCCTTCAGACCACTGGCGATGAGGACCTTGTCGCTGATCTCCATCATGACCTCGGGGTTCGTACGGAGATAGTCCTTGGCCTTTTCACGGCCCTGACCAAGCTGCTCGCCTTCGTAGGTGAACCAAGCGCCAGATTTCTTCACGATGCCCAAGTCGACGGACAAGTCGACCAAGGACCCCTCGCGGCTGATGCCCTTGCCATACATGATGTCGAACTCAGCCTGACGGAACGGCGGTGACACCTTGTTCTTGACAACCTTGACTCGAGTTCGGTTCCCAACAATTTCGGTGCCATCTTTCAATGCTTCGATGCGGCGGATGTCGAGTCGGACCGACGAGTAGAACTTGAGCGCCCGACCACCGGGAGTCGTTTCCGGCGACCCGAACATGACGCCGATCTTCTCGCGCAGTTGGTTGATGAAGATGGCGATCGTCTTGGTCTTGCTCAGGTTGCCGGTGAGCTTGC
Organism: uncultured Ilumatobacter sp.; assembly: GCF_963980585.1. Classification (NCBI taxonomy): domain Bacteria; kingdom Bacillati; phylum Actinomycetota; class Acidimicrobiia; order Acidimicrobiales; family Ilumatobacteraceae; genus Ilumatobacter; species uncultured Ilumatobacter sp. The sequence continues at coordinate 65,756 of NZ_CAXCAM010000002.1, read as the reverse complement.
GCAGCGCCTGGCTCATCAGGCGAGCCTGCAGACCCACATGGGTATCGCCCATCTCGCCTTCAATCTCGGCGCGAGGTGTGAGCGCCGCCACCGAATCGATCACAATGACATCGATCGCACCCGAACGAGTGAGCATGTCGGCGATTTCGAGCGCCTGTTCACCTGTGTCAGGCTGCGAGATCAGCAGCTGGTCAACGTCGACACCGATCGCCCGGGCGTAGATCGGATCCATGGCGTGCTCGGCATCGATGTAGGCACACACGCCACCGTTGCGCTGGGCCTCAGCGACGACATGCATGGCGAGTGTGGACTTGCCCGACGACTCGGGACCATAGATCTCGGTGATGCGCCCACGAGGCAGACCGCCGACACCAAGCGCGAGGTCAAGTGCCAGCGCACCGGTCGGCACGACTTCGATCGCCATGTTGGTGCGTTCGCCCATTTTCATGACCGCACCGCTGCCGAACTGCTTGTCGATCTGCGCCAGCGCCATCTCCAGCGCCTTGTCTTGATCCTTCTGCTTGCTGTGTGCTGCCATGTCCGTCGTTCCTGTCTGTTCGTGCTCTGCATGTGGGGCCGTGGCCCGAAGCGGTTGATGTGGGTGTTGGTGACCACCGTAAAGATTGGGTGTCACAGAGTTGATCGAGGCACCGTTGGTGGAGTGATGCGCAGCGCCTCGTTCGAATGACAGCAGTGTAGTCAACGAACGACTGTTCGGGCAAGGACCAATTATTCGAACAGTGCCGAACGCATGCGTTGGTGACGGCTGGACGACGGAACAGCCCCGACTGCGTCAGTCGCTGTCGAACACCCCAGCGGCGATGTGGGCGGCCGAAAAGTCGTCCGGCGAGACCTCGCGCCACGTCAGATCGATGGCCTGCCACATCGTGTACGACACCGGGTACGTCAGGATCGGTAACAGCAGCGCCGACGGAAGGAACACTGTGAGCAGCGGCGCCACCGGTGTCTCGGGCCACGTGATTGTCAAGGTGATGCCCAGCGCAATGATCAACGGACCGAGCGTGATCATCGCTGCGATGGCAGCGGCGCCGAGTTCGAAACCGACATCGCCGCGCCTCCAGCGCAGGCCACATGTCCGACAGTGCGGCTGCTTGGTGAACCATCCGGTAAAGAATGCTCCGCGTCCGCCACACCACGGGCAACGCCGCACCATGCCGCGCGACATCATGCGAACGAAGCCAGGTGACGTCACGACGCCACGATACGACACCGCGCGATGTCAGCATCCGAGCCTTTTGGCACAACGACATCGCGGGCGACAGCGAGACGACTTGGAACCCACAGTCGCGAAATGGGCGCGGAATTTGTCAGACTCTCCGAATGCGTCGTTCCCTCGCAGGGCTGCTCCTGCTTATCTCATGCGTGCTGTTCGCCGTCTCAATCAGCACGTGGTGGATGCAGCAGGTCGCCTTTTCGCCATCGACGGACGCCGGAGCCACGTACGCGATTTTGGGCGACGCCGACATCCGTGGCGAGGCTGCGACGTTGATTGCATCAGCCGACGCCGGCCTCATCGGCACATCGACCGCACAACTCCGCGAGTTCGTCGAACAGATCTCACGACTCAACGATGGCGCTGCACTGATGGGCGGTTTTGTCGGAGATGCCCACGCCCGACTGATCGGCGACAGCAACGATCCCGTCATCATCAGCGCCGCCGAGCAATACACGATCGTGCGCGACGAGCGGGCCGCGCTGGCCCCCGACCTCACGCTGCCTGTTCCCCAAGTCGGCGGCGTGTCAACCGTCAACACCATCAGTTGGTGGCTGATGGTGTTGAGTGCCGCAGGTGGACTCCTCCTCCTGATCGCCGGCCTCGTGACCAGGCCCGAGCGTGGCGAATTCACGTTCGCAATCGCCGTGGGGTTGGGCGTGCTGTCCGTACTGCTCGTGGTGTTCGGCTATCTCATCCCGCTCGGGCCACTCACGTCTTTCTCAGACAACACCTGGATGGGCATTTTCCCTCGGCTCGCGAACCGGTCGCGAAACACCACGCTGCTCCTCGCCGTGATATCGGCCGCAATTGCAGGCGCCGTCCTCCTGGGCACTTCGGGGCTCCGCCAGCGCCGCCAGCGCTCCACCCCCCTGAGCGTGGGGCGTTACCGCGAACAACATTCCTGGTCCCGCTGACCGGCACACTCGACAGATCGCCGGACAGGCGCAGAACCGTCAATCCTGAGAGTCCTCAGCCAGGATCACAATTCCCGGCAGGCCAGGCGCGTGGCACCGACGGTGACGTGCGTCAACGACGGCGCTCACGCAACGCAGCAAGCCGGAAAGCCGGACTCGGTGAGTGCTTCCCCTGGGATTCGAACCCAGAACCAATTGATTAAGAGTCAACTGCTCTGCCATTGAGCTAGAGAAGCAAGCGGCCTGAGAGGGTACCAAGCGAAAGTTCGCCCGACACCCGCTCAGCGCCAGCGTTTGGGGTGGCCAAGGGGACTTGAACCCCCAACCGCCAGGATCACAACCTGGTGCTCTACCTATTGAGCTATGACCACCATGTAAGTCGCACAGTGTGCCACGCGCGACGCCGATCGACACCCTTGAATTGCACCGAAGTTCGCAGCCACAGACGCAACGGGCGTACCGGTCACTGGCGGCAGATCGCACACGGCGCATTGGCGCCAGATCTGGTTGGCCTCAAGCGGTCACGACCCCATCCGTCTCGCCCAGTCCTCCGCAGTCATCCCAAGCTGCACCATTCGCTCCTGTGCGAAGACAGGAACCTCAAACGTACCCCCGGCCGCATATCGGGCAACCACGTCAGAATCTTCTGCCCACACGTGACAGGTATTGAGGTTCATCTTCCACATGTCGGAACGCTTCATCGGCACACGTTCCGCCGCTCCCTCTGAACGCTGCGCATCAGATGCGCGCATCGACCACATGCACTGGATCGCCACCGGAGCCATCGCCTGGAGCAACGCCGTGGTGTGCGTGCATGCACGAGGACCGCCAAACAGTTCACGGACTTGGTGCGTGAAGCCGCGAGCTATCGAAAGCCCCACCAACTTCTCGTAATGCGGTTCAATCCTCGTGCACTCGATGTTTGGGTGAACCTCCATGTGCACTCGCGCCGCCACGATCTCCATTGAGGGATACGCCACCTCGAGGTCGACCTGCATGTGGTGAATAGTCAACGGATCAGGATCAATGTCGAGGTACAAGCCAGGCGGCTTCTGGTCGCGCACACCGCCTCGGATCAGGACCCGATCGGCCGCCAGACGAAATGCTCGGACGCGATACTCCCGATCATGCAACACCTCGAGTGGCCGTCCTTGGGCGTCCACCGGGTCATCGTCCAGAATGTCGTCGTGGGCAAAAAGCTCAGTGCTGCTCATTCACTCCGACGGTAACCGTCGATCTCCGAAGCGGCCCGGTCGGGTGCTCCCAAGAGATCGCGTCGCCGCCGTGCCGACCACGTATCGTCAGGACGTGTCTTCTGACGCCACCACAATGACGCCAAGCGGCGACGCAACGCCTCGATCAACGCCTGACCTCCGGATCGTGGCTCTCGTTGGAATCGCCGCAGGCGCGCTGGGTGGTCTCTTCGGCGTCGGTGGCGGGCTCATCATCGTTCCTGGACTCGTGCTGGTCGTCAAGCTCGAACGTCGCCTTGCCAACGGCACCTCACTCGCTGCAACACTGCCCATCGCGCTCGCGAGCCTGAGTACCTATCTCTACAACGGCAACGTCGACTGGGCTGTAGCCGGGTTCCTGGCATGCGGCACGATCGTCGGCGCGATCATCGGCACCAAGCTGCTCACGATCCTTCCCAAGCGCACCATCACCATCGTCTTCATCGTCACCGTGCTCGCCACTGCGGCCCGATTGTTCACGACAGCCGACACCGCCGGCCGAGACAATGCCACCATCTACACAGGGCTCCTGCTTGTTGTCATCGGGCTCGCAACCGGCACGTTGTCCGGTCTGCTGGGCATCGGTGGTGGCGTCGTCATGGTCCCGGCGATGGTCGTCGGCCTCGACATGGTCCCAGTCATTGCGAAAGGCACCTCGGTTGCCGTGATCGTCCCCACCTCAATCATGGGCACCATTCGAAATCGCAAGACGGCCTACGTGGATCTGAAAGTCGCAACCGTCGCAGGGTTGAGCGGCGCCGTCACCGCCGTCATGGGCGGCATGATCGCCGACAGCATCAGCACGTCACTGTCGAACATCATGTTTGCCTTCCTTCTACTGTTCGTCGCCGGGACGCAGTTCGTCACGCTGCGGTCAGACCGACGTGCCGATCTGGCCGCTGCAGCAGTAGACGTCGACTGAAGGAGCGGACCCGCTCAGCCGCAATGAGCTGGCGTCACGCTGCTGGCTGCGGCAAGATGTCGCCGTGCTCGCCCTAGTCGTCGTTGCCCACCCGTGCGGCGACAGCCTGACTCACGCGCTGGCAGAACGGGCGGAGGCCGGCTTGCGAACCGCCGGCTACGCGGTCGCACTTCTCGACCTCTACGCGCTCGGCTTTCGTGCTGCGATGAGCGAGGCGGAACGGACGTCATACCATGAGGACCAGCCGATCCTCGACCCGATGGTCGCCGAGCACGCCAACCTGATCAAGCAGGCCACCGTTGTCGTGTTCGTGTACCCCACCTGGTGGAGCGGACTCCCAGCGATTCTGAAGGGCTGGCTCGAACGGGTCATCGTGCCGGGGGTGGGGTTTCACTTCGATGAGCGGACCGGCAAGGTCAAGCCCGGCCTTGGCCACGTTCGCCGCCTCGTCGGGATCTCAACCTATGGATCACCACGCTCGGCCGTCCGCCTCATCAACGACAACGGCCGCCGCACGATTTCCCGCGCGTTGAGATTGAGCTGCGGCGTACGTACTCGAACCCAGTGGCTCGGGCTCTACTCAGTCGACAACTCGACCAAATCAGAACGCCAGGACTTCGCGGCGTCGGTCGAACGAACGATGGCGTCACTCTGATGGCGATCCGTGTGCTGCCAAGACGTCGATCCCACCGACCGACACGAGCCCTCGTCGTGTATTGCCATCCGTCGCCGACCTCCTACGTTGCAGCCCTACGCGACCGTGTACTGGTCGGGCTCGACGATGCGGGTGCCGAAACTCGACTGATCGACCTGTACGCCGATGGCTTCACTCCGGAGTTCAGTGCGTCCGAACGGGCCGCGCATCTCGATGATGGCACTGACCCCGCAATCAGTCAGCACGCTGAATCTCTGCAGTGGTGCAACACGTTGATTCTCGTCTACCCCACGTGGTGGGCGGGCCAACCAGCGATGCTCAAGGGCTGGTTCGACCGAGTCTTCGTGAGCGGCGTCGCGTGGGAACTCCCTGCTGGCGCCAACCGCCTGCGGCCCCATCTCGACAACCTCCGGCGCATCGTCGCTGTCACGACCCACGGGTCCCCGAAATACATCAACGCGCTCGAAGGCGAGGGAGGCAAGCGCACGCTCACCCGCGCGCTCCGCCCGATGGGTCACCGCTTCTGCCGAACGTCGTGGCTGGCGATCTACAACATCGACCGGAGCACCGACGACGCTCGCGTGCGTTTCCTCGATCGCACTGAAAAGGCGATCACCGCGCTCACGCGCTAACCGGTGATTCAGCTCCGAGCGATCGCCACGGCGACTTCGGCGGCGACGACGGCATTGTTCTCCGCGAGCGAAAGATTCGCTGGCACGCTGCGGCCCTCTGTCGCTGCACCGATTCGACCGAGTACGTACGGCGTGACCGCTGCCCCCGTGATGCCTGATGCATCGCATTCAGCGAGCGCTGCCTCCAGCACGCCATCGAGCTCCGCAGCGTCAAGTTCGTCGGCCTCCGGTATCGGCACGGTCAGTAGCAGGCCAGAATCCACCCGTGTGAGCGACTTTGAAACGCGAGCGACTTCTTCGGCTGTCTCGACCCGATGTGGGACCGGAAGGCCAGAGGATCGCGTGTAGAACGCAGGGAACCAGTCGTGCTGCCACCCCAGGACCGGAACGCCTGCCGTCTCGAGGTACTCGAGTGTGCGCGGGAGATCGAGAAACGCTTTCGCTCCGGCCGACACTGCAACGATGCTGTGTCGAGCCAACGAATCAAGGTCGGCGGACACATCGCCGGTCAACTCCGCGCCGCGGTGCACGCCGCCGAGCCCTCCGGTGGCAAAGACCCGCACCCCGCCAGCGGCGGCAATCGCGACCGACGCCGACACCGTCGTCGCGCCGAATTCCCAGGCTTGTGCGACCGCAACTGGAACATCGCGCTCGGCTGCTTTGCGCGCCGAGCCGAGAATCCGATCGTGTTCATCAGCCTCCAGGCCGAGCCGCACTTCGCCATCGAGCACCGCTGTCACGGCGGGAACCGCTCCCCCACGCCGGATCGCGTCGAGACAGCGATCGAGCGCCTCAGAGTTCGCCGGCGACGGCAGGCCCAGGTTCGAGAAGATCGTCGATTCAAGCGCAACAACCGCATCGCCGCTGGCGAGTGCTGCAGCGACTTCGTGGGACAATTTCGGTGTAATCACATCGGCAGGCTACGCGGCCTGCGCGCTCATCAACCGATGGTTCCGACGTAGATGCCCTCTGGGTTGCCATCCGAGATGACGCCCGGCGCGTCCTCGATCGTGATCGCCAGCGCAACGACGGGTGTCTCGGTCGTGAACGTTTCAAGTTCGGGGTTTGGTCCGAAGATGCCCAGCGAGATCACGTCGGGCTCATCGGCCCCAGTATCGACGACGCCCCACAGTTGATATGTCTGGTCCGCTCCGAGTGCGGGCAACTCGCCTGCCCGGACGTAGCCGTGGCCGTCCTGGTCGATCACCGCAACAGCTTCGAACGACGAACCCTCGGCCACGAGGGTGGCCTTGGCAGAGTCACGATCTGCGTCGGCTGCTTCATACGCCGCAACCAGCGGATCGGTCGGAGCGGTTGCTCGATCGGCTATCCCGATCGCAACCACGGCAACAATTGCAGCCGCTGCCGCTGACGCAATCCAAGGAGCGACCGTGGCAAAGCGACGTCGGCTCGGCGCATTCTCGATTGACATCACTCTGGCGAGTTCGGGCCCTGGCGCTGGTGCCGGGGCATCAAGCTCTTGCTCAATGCGGCTCCACAATCCTTCGGGCGCATCCATCCCAGTGAATGCGAGCATCGTGGCGACCTCGCGATGTTCTCTGACCTCGGCGGCGGCCCTCGGGTTGATGGCGAGGTAGTCCTCGACGCGGTCCGCTTCCTCGGGCGAGACCGCATCGAGCGCATACGCACCCAGCAGCTCATCAAGGTCGTGGCTATCGGGCAGATCACTCATATTTGTACCCATCGTCATTCCGATCCAACCGTGACGCCGGCTTGCACCAGTTCGGCTCGGAGTCGCTTCAGTCCAACTCGAATTCGGCTCTTGACCGTGCCTTCTGCCTCGCCCAGTTCGTCGGCGGCCTCTTTGTACGTTCGCCCACCGAAGTAGGCGAGCTCGATCGCGTCTCTTTCGCCTTCGGTGAGCACGTCCATCGCTTCGCGGACATGACCGGCGAGTGCCATGTCCCACACTTCCCGTCCAATGTCGTACCCGCCCTCAGCCTGCTCGCGCGACTCGCGTTCCTCGCGCTTGCGGCGGGCGACATCGGAGCGGATGATGTCAACCGCTCGGCCGTGCGTCTGCGCCAAGAGGTAGCTGCGCAGCGTGCCGCGCTCGGCATCGAAACGATCCGGCGTGTTCCACAATCGCAGGAACACCTCCTGCACAACCTCTTCGGCGCGAGCGTGATCGCTCAGCAGTCGTTTCGCCAACCCGTAGACCGCGCCGGCATTGCGGCGGTATGCCTCGGCCAGTGCGGCTTGCTGGTATCGGCCGATGGACACAACAAGCGCTGCGTCTGAAGCCTCGGTGTATTCCGAATTCACAACGGGTCTACGGAGCCCGGACGAATCCGGATGACCAGTATTCGAAAAATCTTCCGGCGGGGGCACGGGTGGCGTGGTCACAAGTGCGTGAACCTTGTGACCGTCTCGACATGATGGGTCTGCGGGAACAGGTCGAGGACTTCGACGCGCTCGGGCTGGTAGCCCGCTGCAGCGAGCAGGGTCGTGTCCCGAGCCAACGACACAGGGTCACAGCTGACGAGGATGATCGGTGCGGGCGATGCAGTGACGAGCGCGTTCACTCCAGGCTTGCCGAGCCCTGGCCGCGCAGGGTCCGCAACGATGAGGTCGATCTTGGCGCCCTCGGGTGCAACCCAGTTTCCGACCTCGCCTCGCACCACGTTGACGTCGCGGCCGGCGAGATTGTGCTCGGCGTCGAAACAGGACGACTTGGACGACTCGATCAAGGTCACTTTGGCCACGTCGGCCATCGCCGTTGCGGCGAACAATCCCACGCCGCCGTACGCGTCGACGGCGTGGCTTGCGGTTGCGAGTTCCGGCGCAGCCCGACGAACGGCGTCGATCAGCAGTTCGGCGGCCTCGACGCCTGACTGGAAAAAGGAACCCGCCGAGACGCGCAACTCGCGGCCGTCGACATCCTCGGTGAGAAATGCACGGTCACCGATGTGGACCTCTTCAGGGATACCGCTGACCAATCCCGTTCCCGACTTCCCCTTCGGCTTGGTCCACCGCGCGGTGACGACACCGGTCGAAATCGACGTTCTGAGCGTCACTTCGACCCCGGGCGCAATGGTCAGCTGAGGTAGCAGATCCGAAAGCACCAGGTCCGCGACATCGCAGCTGTTGACGGGCAGAACCGTGTTGGTGCCCTCCTCGCGGAACCCGAGGCCGCCGTCGGGTCCACCGACGACTCGAATCGTCGTGCGGTACCGGAACGGGTGCACTGCGTCACCCATGTCGACGAGACCATCCACGAGTTCCGGGTCGAGACGGCCGATGCGACGGAGGGATTCGCGGACGATCTCGGTCTTCGCTTCGAGTTGAGCGAGGGGGTCGACGTGCATCCAGCCACATCCTCCGCACCCGGCTCGGCGGTGGTAGCACTGCGGTTCGATGCGGTCAGGAGACGCTTCAAGTACTTCACCGACGACACCGCGGGCGAAGTCTTTCTTCTCCGACTCAATCTCGACCTGAACCTCTTCGCCGGGGAGGGCACCGCGCACAAACACGACGCGCCCATCGACGTCACGCGCCATGGCGTCACCGCCTGCGACGAGGCGATCTGGACGAACGGTCAATGTCATGAGTTCAGCGTAGGACGATGTCCCTCGGAACCAGACCATGAAAGAATGTCGTGATGGCAGCATCGCGGAACGATCGCGTCGTTGAAACCAACGACACCGACTGGTATTGGGACCTCGACAAACAGATTGCCGTACGCGCCGACAATCGCGGTCCGGCTGACCACACGCTCGGGCCGTACCCCAGCAAGGCGGAAGCGGAGAGCTGGAAGACCAAGGTCGACCGACGCAACGATGTCTGGGATTCCGACGACGAAGAGTGGAACGACGTCAACTCCAACTACGACTGACCAGTCGGTTTGTCTCCGGCATTACCCGGAGACACACCAAGGTTGACGGCTGGGATTCCGGGCGACGGCTGAAGCCCCGCTAGTTTCGGCGCCGTGGCCCGCCCGATTCAAATCGTCCCATCTGTCCTGCCCGCCGACTTCTCCAAGCTCGGCGAAGAAGTTGCTGCACTTGAGGCAGCCGGCGTCGACCTCATCCAGTGGGACGTTATGGACGGCCAGTTCGTCCCGAACCTCACCTTTGGTCCCGACGTCATCAAGTCAGCCCGCCAGCACTGCACCGTGCCGTTTGAGGCGCACATGATGGTGTACACACCCGATGTCATGGCCAAGGACTACATCGACGCTGGCTGCTCACGGCTGATCGTCCACGCTGAAGCCTGCACGCACCTGCATCGCACCCTCGGCAACATCAACGAGCTCGGTGGAAACGCAGCGGTGGCGCTGAACCCCGCCACGCCGGCATCGGCCATCGAGCATGTGCTCGATCTCGTCGACCTCGTCCTCGTCATGACCGTCAACCCAGGATTCGGTGGCCAGGCGTACATCTCGACGATGGAGCCAAAGATCGCCGAGGTCCGCAAGATGCTCGATGAATCTGGGCGCGGCGACGAAATCGAGCTCGAAGTCGATGGCGGCATCGGCCCCAACACCATTGCCGGAGCGGCTGCTGCAGGGGCCAACGTCCTCATCGCCGGCAGTGCGCTCTACCGCGATCCTGAGGGTCTCGAACACGCCGTGAGCGACCTCCGCGCCCGCGCCCACGCCGCCATCGCCTGACCATCGACAACGACAACCGCCACACCCACCTTCCGAAAAATGTTTGCTGACAAGCGCTGAGCGACGCTTTTCCTGCACATTTCGGTTGTCGCGCCCGACTCTGTCGAAGTATGTGGGATCAGCGTCGCAGGGCGCGCATGAGCCGACATTCTTCGGGAAGATGAGACCGGGTCAGGGCTCTCGGGTGAGGCGGAACATGCCCCACATGTGGGGGCCGACCTCTCCCAGCGTGGCGTCGGGATCAACGTCCCACTCGCTGCGCACCTCAAATCCGTGGTGACGGTAGTACGCAACGAGCTCCGGCCGCTCGGTCTCGAGATAGCACGGGATGCCCTCGGAATCGGCCCGCTCGAACACGACTTCCATCAGGTGTGCACCCAGCCCCTGTCGCTGCCAGTCCGGATGCGTGGCGAGCAGCTGGAGATACCAGTGCGGTTCGACGGGCTTGTGCGCCGCCATCGCAGGACCAATCAACTCAAAGCGGGCGAGCATCTCGGGCGTCGGTGGTGGTCCGACGTTGATCTGTTCCGGCGCAGGCGCGCCCAGTTCGACGGGCGGGAACCAGATCGCGAGCGCTGCAGCGTCGTCGGTGCACCACGGTTGCTGGTGTGCAAGCCAGTTCGTCATGGCTCCCGTGAAGACGGCTCCCTTCGGCTGGAAGTACACCTCATCGTCCGGGTAGAGCCACCGCATCACCGGATCGTCGTGAAAGGCCCGCATCGCGGTGGTGCACAGATTGACAAAGTCGGCATCAGTCGCCCGTCGGATGTTCATGTCGTCAACGTAGAGGACGTGCTACAACCGACACGTGGATCACGCGGGCGATGACACACCGATCGTCGAGCAGGTCCAGGCCCGCGCTGCGCTCGCTGGCAACCCGTCCGATGGATACGCCGGCGCGGTCTTCGCAATGCCCGTGGATGCGTACGGCGCGACCGTGACGCTGCGCAGAGCAGCGCAGTTCTCGATCAGCGACGACCTCTCGGGCAATCAGACATTCGCACGCCTCGATGGGTTTCGTGCAGCAGGATTACGTCTGCACGCCGACGATCCACATGCCCTCATTCTTGCCACGGTCGCCCACTTCCTCCAGACGACGAACGCCAAACTCCAACCGTGCGCGATTGAAGTTTCCTCAAGCATTCCCGTGTCAGTCGGCTTGGCCGGATCGAGCGCGATCGTGATCGGAGTCTTACGCGCGCTGCACACATCGACCAACCACCCGTTGCCCGATTCCCTTGCGCTCGCATCGATGGCGCTGGACGTCGAAACGCAGTGGTTGGGGATCACTGCGGGCATGCAGGATCGTCTGGTTCAAGTGCACGGACAACCGGTCTTGATGCGCTTCGATGGTCCCCGCGATGCGGGTAGCGAGTCGGCCCCCGGCGAGGACCGCGGCAGCGCAGCAGGGCTTGCGCCCGGCGCCGACTTTCGTTTCCTCGTCGCTCATCGTCACGAATGGTCCGAGCCGAGCCAGGTGGTGCACGGCAACCTTCGGCGACGTTTCGACGCCGGCGATCAGATCGTGCGCGCCGCGATGAGGCAACTGCTCACACATGCGATCTCGGCTGGGAATGCGTTCGCTGCAGGTGACGCCGAGTTGCTCGGCCAGTCGATGGATGCGACACACGACCTTCGGGCGAGCATGATCGACCTCGTCCCCGACCACCTGGAGATGGTCGAGGCCGCGCGATCTGCTGGAGCGTCCGCCAACTACACCGGCTCAGGCGGAGCGATCGTTGTGCTCAGCTCAAGCGACAAGATCGAGTCGGCCGCGCGTCAATCATTGAAGAGGCTGGGCTGCGAGGTCGTGTCGGTCGGCGTTGACCCAAACCCAGGACTGTCCACCTGGTCGCCACCAGCCCCTTCGTCGGACTGAGCAGGGCCGCCGGCCGTGAGGCCCACAGCCAGTGCGTCGCGCACGCGCTGCTTCGCTGCGGTCAAGTCGACGACCGACCGCTCGATCGCACCGTGCGCCTTACAGAACACGAAGCGACATTCGACCACGTCCATGCCCGTGCTTTCTTCAAGCGCCACGGCGTAGGTCGCTCCCTGGAGTTCGTAGGCAGCGAGCTTGGCGTCGATCTCCTTTGGTGACGATGCGCTATCGGTCTTCCAATCGATGATGACGAGGCCGTCGGGGGTCTGCACCAGCAAGTCGATATACCCCTCGATCATCACGTCCCCGAGTGGGGCTGCCACGTAGAGCTCGCGGAACGATTCATGTCGCCGGGCCAGATCAAATGCTGCTGAATCCAGGGCTGAGCGGACGAGTGCGGTCACGGCGTCGGTGGCGTCAGGAATGGCGTGAAGTTCGCACTGCCGGGCAATCAGCGGATCAAGGTCCGCTGGATTGTCGAAGTCGATGTACTCAAGCGTGGCGTGGACCGCGCTGCCGATTGCTGAGCCGGCTCGACCCTTCTTCCGGACAATGGTCGGGCTGGAGTCAGACTCGGCGGGCAATTGATCAGTGTCTGTGTCGGTCACCGAGCTATCGACTGCCCGGGCGATCGCTGTGGCGGAGTATGCAGCCGGCGTGTCGTGCGGTGCGAGCAGTGCCCGCCGCTCGGCGATCCAGTTCTCGCGCTCGGCCATCGCTCCATCGACCGGTCTGATCAACGGTTGCACTGCATGCGACTGCGACTGCACGACGGCACGCAGAGGTTCGTTGTGCGTCAACTCTTCGTCGGCGACGTCGTCGGCAGGATCGAATCGGCGGCTCAAGTCCGGATGCTCGGTGGCAAACATCGCCAGGCGGCCCGCATAGGTCTCGTCCGGCTGCTTCGAGACTTTGTGATGCCCGGACACGATGAGATGGTCGCGAGCGCGCGTTGCTGCGACGTAGAGCAGTCGAAGCTTTTCGTGAGTGTCCATCTCTTCTTCGATATCGGCCCGTGCAGTGTGTTCGGATGTGGCGACGCCAGCGCGGAGCTTGACCTCAGGCTGACCGGTCTCGCTCCACAGCACGCTGACACCGTTTGGCTTACCGCGCGCCTTGGTGGTCATCCCAGACAGGATCGTGATGGGAAATTCCAGACCCTTTGAGCCGTGAACGGTGAGGATTTGGAGTGCATCGTCGTCCGTCTCCGGCAACATCGGCTCGTGGACCCTCGACCCTTCAGCGCTCTGCAGTTCAGCCCAGTCGAGGAACGAACGCAGCCCACCGCCGTTTGACTCTTCGAAGGCCCGTGCCTGGTCGATGATGAACCGCAGCCGTCGCCACACCTCGGTCGGTCGTTGAGTGCCGTAACCCAACAGGAAGCCGCGGCGCTCTCGGACGACTCGCTCGAGCAGCGTCGCCGGACTGAGCCACCAACGCTGCTCCCAGAGCGAGCGCATGTGGGCCAGGGCCGCAACGACGGGGTGGTCATCGCTGAGGCCGTCGGGTGTCATGCTGCGGAGACTCCACCGCTTGTTTGCCTGGTGATACACAAACAGGTCGACATCGGAGCAGCCGTACAGCGGCGAACGGAGCGCTGCGACAAGACTCAACGTGTCACCGGGGTCATCGACTGCACGCATCACTGCCAAGAGGTCGCGAACTTCCTGCGTGTCGTACACCAGCGTGCCGGTCGCAAGCCGATAAGGGATTTCATGTTCGACGAGCGCGTCGCGCAGGAACGGCAGCGACGTCCGGGTGGGAATCAAGATGGTGATGTCGCTGAGTCGGGCCGGCCTCCACTGCTTGGTCCGTTCGTCTTCGACCGGCCACCGTTCGGGCCCGGCGACGATCTCGTTGATGATGGCTGCCACGTCAGCAGCTTCGGCGATGCGCAACGGGCCGGCCTTGACGTCAGGATCGGGATGTTCGCCACCGAGCACCAGTGGTCGATGATCGGCGCCCGATGTCAATTCGCGACCGGCGTGCAGAGGTTCATAGCGAGGTTGGGCTGCGGCGACTTCTTCGGGCATCGCTGCGCTGAACAGACCATTGACCCAGGCGATAATCGGCGGCACCGTCCGAAAGTTGGTATCCAGTCGCACCGCGCCAGCGTCGGTGGCGCTGAAGGTGTCACGCGCTTCGAGGAACAGCTTGATGTCGGCACGACGGAACCGATAGATCGACTGCTTCGGGTCACCGACAAAGAAGAGCCGTCCGCCTTCGACGACATGATCTTGCCAACGGGCGGGCGGCTCGGCAGTCGGAGTTGCGGCGATGAGCGAAGCCAGCTCAACCTGGATCGGGTCGGTGTCTTGAAATTCGTCCAGGAGGACGTGCCGGTAGCGGTCGTGGAGCGCCTGTCTCACTTCGGACTTGTCGCGCAACACCTGCCGCGCGAGCACGAGTAAGTCATGGAACTCGAGCCCACCGTTCTGCTTTCGTTCCGACGCCGCATTGACCACCTCGGTTGCAGTGAGCCGCATCAGTTGATCGAGAACCCCCGTGCTCACTGCATCGAGCACCGCGCTCACAGCGTCGCTGACGTCGTCGATCCGATCCTTGACGTCACTGGGGTCGACAGACCATTTTCCTTTTGCGCCCCCAGCGCTCCGGCCCCACACAATGCGCCGACTCTTCTGCTTCGGATCAGTTCGTCCCGCCCGATGGAGCACCTGAAAACGGCGAACCTTGCGGTGCGGGTCGGTGATGGCGCCAGCCTTGCGCATCTCGGGAATGATCCGCTGCAGGTACCCGTACAGCTTGTCGCTCGGGTCGATGCAGGAGTCGGCCGCGGCGGAAAGAGCGCCGACCGCCCGATCGAACGAGCTGAAGTCAATCGGCGGCAGCTCACCGGTTGCGGCCGTATCGACGAGATCAGCAAGGCGATCCCAGTTCTGTGCAAAGTGGCCGGCAACGTCCTTGAATGATGCCTGTCCGCGATACCGGGGCGTGAGCGGCACCTCGATGATCGCCGCTCGGTACATCAGTTCATCGAATTGAGGTTCGGTGTTCAGGATGTCGACGAAGTGATCCCACCGCCGTTCGTGCTCAAGCTGCGAGGCCACTTCGTCGAGCACGCTGACTCGAGGCGGGAGGCCTGCGAGTACGGAGAACTCCGTAAGAATGCGGCTGGCGAAGCCATGCACTGTGGAAATTGCGGCGAGGTCTGCGTCGCTGATCGCCTGCTCGGATCGCTGGCGATGTGTGGGGTCGTCAGTGAGCGTTTGCTTTTCGAACTCGACGCGGATGCGGGACTGCAATTCACTTGCGGCCGCCTCGGTGAAGGTGATCGCTGCGATTGCGGACAGTGGAACATCACGGTGAAGAACGGTATTAACGATGCGGGTGACCAACTGCGTGGTCTTGCCGGTTCCCGCCCCGGCCTCAACGAAGAGTGTCTGCTCGAGCCCGTCCCGGCTGACGAGGTCGCGGGCGTTCTGGTCACTCAGCACCCCCACCATCAGCACTCACCGACTTGCTCAACCGGCTCAACCGCGGGCGGACTCAGCGCCACGCGCACCGCGAGTTCGGGGGCATCGGCCTTGGCGATTTCGTGGTCACCGCGGTCACGCACGCACACGCTGTCGAAGTCGCAGTAGCCGCAGTTGTCGTTGGTCTGACGCCACGTGTCCCACTCCCCCGGTTGCGCAGCGAACACGCCGGCCCCAATGCCACTCGTGATGGCCGTGAGGACGTCGTGGAAGCGTGCCCGTAGTTCGGGAGTCCAGGTGTAACCGACGCGCTGATCGTCACCCGCCCGCTCGACGCGCCAATAGTGGGCCGCAGCGTCGGGTCGTCCTGTCTCTTGGATTGCGCCCTCGGCGTACATCCCGAGTTGGAGTGTGGTGCCCGCCATGAACGGGTCATCTTTCAGCTGCTTGTACTTGTCAGCGTTACCCGACTTGTAGTCGCTGACGAGCACACGCCCATCCGCGGTGAGATCAACCCGGTCGACCATGCCCCGAAGGGTGATCGAGTCACCGTTCGGCAACGTGACGGGAACGACGTGGCCCGACTTCACCCCGAGGTCGAGTTCGACACGGTGCGGCGTGGCAAGGTGGGTCCGCCGGAACTCGTTGTCGGCAGCCAGGAAGGCATCGAGCAGATCGTGCAGATCGTCTTGCTGCACGCGCCAGTTGACACGTCGGCCGGTGCGCCCGGCTTGCTCGTATTTGCCACACTCGTCGTCAGCGATCTTGTGGAGGCGGGCGCGAGCCGCCTCGGACCACTGCTCATCGGGACCGGGCGGATTGTCGAGTTCCCCACGGACGAATTCTTCGAGCGTGACATGGATCAGCGAGCCTCGGTCGAGCGCGGAGAGCTCGTCGGTGCGCTCGGGGTCATCGCGGTCCGCAATCTCGAGGACATAACTGAGGAAATACTTAAACCCGCAGGTCGCCCAGGACTCAAGCCGCGAGGCCGACAACGCGCGATCGCCAACTCCCGGCAGCGGGAACACCTCCGCATCGACCCGTGCTCCGAGGTTGCCGTCGTACTCGGTGAAGTCGCTGCTCGCCCGTGCCAGCTGAACGCGCAAACCATTGCCCACAAGCGCAGCCAACTCATGCTCGGCGGCCTGCCGAGCGTGGTCGACCGCATTGCCAAGCGCGGCGAGGTCACGGACCTCGATGCTCGCAGCCGGCCCCGCCGCGCGAATACCGGACGCGAACGAGCCAACGTGCGTGACCACCTCAGCGCCAAGTTCGTCGAAATCGGTGGCATGCACCTTCGTCCCAGCGAGCTGCGATGCGGTGTCGAGCAGCCACCGGGACGGCAGCGTGTGCCGGCTCGATCGCAGGTCGCCGCGAGGAAACGTGATGGTCCGCCGCCCAGCCGGCGCAGATGCCAGCACAGCAAGAAAGGCCCGGTGCTGATGGTGGATCCGCGCGACCTTCATCTCCAGCTGATTGAGCGACGCTTGCCGCACGGCCTCGGGAAGAATTGCGTCGTCTCGACGAGGTACTGGCAGCAACCCTTCGGACGCACCCAGCACGAAGACTGCGTCGAGGTCGTGGCCAACTGCTGTGCCGATGGGGCCATACACCACACCGTGGCCGAATCGGCCGTGTCGCCCGCGCGCCACGTCGAGTTCGGTTCGGAGCGCACGTTGGAAGACAGCATGTGTGGGCGATGGCTCGATGCTGTCGAGTGCGGCCAGTCGCGTGAGCGACTCCTCGACGCGGCCGAATGCCTCCTGGTCGTGTTCGGGCCAGCTGGAGTGCGTTCCCTCGGTGCCGAGCAGTGAATGCAAGAGCTGGGTCGCTGCCGCGCACTTCTGCGGCCACGTCTTGGCCTTTTCAACAACCAGCACCTGTCGGTGCAGGTCCTCGACGAAGGCGATCAGCTTCTGGCCATCGGTGATTTCGCCGCGAAGCTTGCGCAATTGGTACGCAACCGAGTCGCTGGGGTCACTTGTCTCCAGCAGTTCGATGCGCGTGGTGACCCCTTGCGCGGCGTACTCGATCTTGCGGCGCCAGTCAGCGAGATCGATCACGACACCAGCCTTCCGCGACAACTCATCCCAGTCAGCTGGGCGGACCTGATCGCCGCCGAACCGCAGCGGCCCCCCGCTGACCACAGCCATGACCCGATCGCGCCGCCATCGAGCGTCCGGAAGCGCGAGCGCGCTGAGCAGCGTCCGCCCGGCGACCGAATCGGCGAGACGGCGAGGATCGGGCCCGTTGACCGGGATCTCGGCGGCAGCAAACTGCTGCTCGATGATCCGCACATACGGATCCGGGGTCGGAAAAAAGACCCCGATTCGGTCGAGCCGAACCCCAGCCGCAACGAGACCAACGATGCGCTGGCAGACTTCCCGGACCTCCTCAGGTGCGTCGGTGACCGACACGATCTCGTCGCCAGTCGGTGGAACGCTGGCCACTGGCCCCACGACGTCAACGCCAGCATCGCCCATTGACGCCAGCACCGGTTTGTCGGCGATGTCGTGGCCCGTGAGTCCGACGATGACCGACGACGACGCGGCCCCCCGCAGCACCTCACCGACACACCGACCGATTGCCGACGTCACCGGTGCTGGCAGGTACCAGATGACATGCCCGAATGGCCGCAGCCGCTCACCCAGGTCGGCACGATCGGCAGCCGCCGTGGCCAGATCGTGTTCAGTGTGGAAGCCGCCGAGCTTGGCAGCAATCCGTCGGTAAAACTTCACGGAGAGCACTGCCGCGGTGGAGCCCTCATCCTCAATTGACTCGAGCCCAGCCTCGTCAACGTTCGACAGCTCGGCAAACAAGCTGGCCAATGCCGCCTCGGTGGCTTGGTGATCGGCGACAGGTCGGTAAATGTCAGGGTCGTCGGCGAGTACCTGACGCACTGCTGCACCCAACACAGGATTGGTGATGGGTGCGGTGTCGAGCAGCAGATCGGCTGCCACGAGTTCGGCCAGCCGAAACGGTGTGACGAACGAGACGTTGGCAATGCCGGACTTCGAACCAACGTCCAGCACTCCGGACCCCAGCAGTCGACGAGCCGACAGCCCCACGAAATTGCTCGGCACGATCACTGTGACCGGTGCAAGCGGACCCAGATCCTTTGCCCGGGCGACCGCCGCGGCCAACGCCTCAGATGCGGCCCGTCCGTAGGCCGTGGTCTCCACCGATTCGATCACAGGTTCGAACGTACACACCCGCGCTCACAGAGTTCGTCTGCGCCCGCCAAAGTCAAGTCAACGTCAAAGTCAAGTCAACGTCAACGTCACACAACAGATCAGATCGCAACCCGGTCCGCCGTCACGAGGCAGCTTCACCATCGCGGTGCTCGCGCACGCGAATCGACGCGTGGTCTGGCGCTGGAGTCACTGCGGCGCGGCCGAGTTCGAAGACGCCCTTCAGGAAATAGCGCCAAGCTTGACGGAGTAACACCAACCCGATCAACACAGCAAATGCGATGGCCGTTGGCACGCCGAGCGTGGCGAACAGCGTCCGTTTGTTGCCGAGGAGCGGGCTGAGGACACCCGAATCGACACTGGTGCCGTCAGGGTGCACCGTGCGCACAGGGTCGTCGATAACCGGACATTCGACATCGGTATCTTCCAAGCCGATCACGTCGTTGCCGCCAAAGAGGGGCTCGTCCGGCCGGATCGTCGAGAAGAGCGCGCCGAAGTCGGGATCGAAACGTGCACCGACGAGGTAGTTCTCGTCGAGATCGACGAACTTGGCATCGTCGAGGTACAGCACATCGACGAGCCCATCGATCGAATACCCGCTGATCGAACCCGCACGAAGCTGCACGATCTCGTAGCGCACCTTCTCAAAGTCTTTCGCAACGGCCGTACCAATGAACGCCACATCAGCAGGGTCAGGCACGGCGCACCCCACCGGCACATCGAGCAGCCCAGGTTGGGCGGTCACCCTGTCACTCGACGGCTCGGGGACCGGCGCGGCGCCGACCGAAGGAGCCAGCGCGAACAGCCCAACTCCGGCAGCAGCCAGACAACACCGCACGAGCCGCTCGATCACGATGCCCACCCTACGAACTCGAAGTGCCAGCACCGAGTCACCAAGAGAAGTTGGCCCGCACTCGAAGTTGGCCCGCACTGAGAGAGGAGTGCGCCCGAGACAAGGCTCGGGCGATGCGGCCGCGACCGCTCAGTGGTCGTTGGAGACGAGGGTCGAGGTGCGCTCGTGGAGATCGGCGGCGTGGCGGTTCATGCCAATCAGATGCGCGTCGATGCCGCGCTCAGCAAATTTTGCCACCACCGCATTGAGCGCAACGACGGCTGAGGTGTCCCAAATACGGGCCTCACTGCAATCGATCTCAACTCGATTCACCTTGACGGCGTCGTAGTCGAAGGAGTGCACGAGGTCGTTGGTCGACGCGAAGAACAGCTGTCCGCTCACCGCATAGAGCCGCTCGTGGTTGTCGGGGTCGAGGACGCTCGTGACCGACACGACGTGGCTCACCTTGCGGACGAAGAAGATTGCCGACAGAAGCACACCGACCGCAACGCCGTAGGCGAGGTTGTGCGTGACGACGACAACAATCACGGTGCCCGCCATCACAGCGGTCTCACTCTTCGGCATCGACTGCGTGGTCTTCGGCATGATGCTTTTCCAGTTGAAGGTGCTGATCGCGACCATGATCATGACTGCCACGAGCGCAGCCATCGGGATCTGGGCCACAAGGTCGCCAAGCGCCATGATGAGGACAAGCAGGAAGACACCCGACGCAAGCGTCGACAATCGGCTCCGGCCTCCCGAACGGTGGTTGATCATCGACTGGCCAATCATGGCGCATCCGGCCATGCCGCCGAAGAAGCCGGTGAAGACGTTGGCGATGCCCTGACCGCGTGACTCCTGGTTCTTGTCGGAGTTGGTGTCGGTCATGTCGTCGAGCAGCTGCGCCGTGAGCAGTGACTCGAGAAGGCCGACGAACGTCAACGTGAGCGAGAACGGGAAGATAATGCTCAGCGTCTCCCACGTGTACGGGATATCGGGCAGCGCGAACCCGGGCAGAGCGTTGGGCAGTTCGCCCATGTCACCGACGGTTGGGAGCGACCAGTCGAAGTAGATCGCACCAGCGGCAAGCACGCTGATTGCAACGAGCGGAGACGGCACCATCTTGGTCAGACGCGGCAGGCCATAGATGATCGCAAGACCGGCAGCGATGAACGCAAGGTTCAGCGGCAGTTCGTCTTTGTCGCCGTCTTCGAGAATGATGTGCGGGATCTGGGCCAGGAAGATCAGGATCGCCAGCGCGTTGACGAAGCCGAGCATCACCGTACGCGGGATGAACCGCATCAGGTTGCCGACTCGGAGGTAGCCGAACAGCACCTGAAGTGCGCCGGCCAGCACCGTCGCTGCGAAGAGATACTCGACGCCGTAGTCCTCGACCAGCGGCACGATTACCAGCGCCATCGCACCGGTCGCCGCAGAGATCATTCCCGCTCGTCCGCCGACCATCGAGATGATGATGGCGATCGAGAACGATGCGTACAGGCCGACCTTGGGGTCCACGCCGGCGATGATCGAGAACGAGATTGCCTCGGGAATGAGTGCAAGGGCCACGACCAGACCCGACAGCAGATCAGCTTTCGGGTTGGACAGCCACGCTTCTTGGAAGCGGGCCCGCAGCGCAGGGCGCGCAGGCAAATCGAGAGTTTCAGTCGTCAAGGGGGGGCTCCTGGAGATTCGGGGGATTGCTTGCCCGCTTGTCTCCTCGGGCCACGAAGTATCGAAGGATACGGAATCATCGGTTGTGAATCTGTGATCGCCATTGATGTATTGGTCACACCCAGGGAATTTCTGACCCGACCTCCGAGCGAAGGCATACTGGCCACCGTGGGATTCGACCCGAACCGCAAGTACAACGCCAAGCCATTCGACTACGCCCTCGTGGGGATCTGCCTGGTGATCGCCGCAGCGCTGGTCGTCTGGGCGTTCGTCGGCTGACGACGGAGGTCCATCAGGTCGGAGTCATCGATGCCGCTCATTCGAGTCCGGCGATCGACACATCACTCCGTCGACAAACCTGATCCCGTCGCCCATCAGAAAGCGTCCGGCAGGTGGTCGAGGTTGTTGCCGGTGATCGCGATCACGTCGAACCGCACTCTCACGTGGCCCAGGCCGTGTGCTCGCAGCCACTCGACGCCGAGTTGGCGGATTCGCCGCTGCTTCTCGATGCCGACTGCAGCTGCAGCAGGACCATAAAGATCCGTGCGCCGAGCTTTCACCTCGCTGAACACGTAGGTGTCGCCATCACGCACCACCAAGTCGAGTTCGCCGGTCGCTGATCGCCAATTGCGGTCGATAATTCGACAGCCGTGGCGCTCGTAGTATGCAGCGGCGAGGTTCTCACCCCATTGGCCACGTAACCGATTTCGTTGGTCGGTGGGTGGTTTCGAAGTGCCCATGGGTGTGATCCTCCAGCAGTGTGGTGTGTGCTGGGGCACTGAGCCCGAGGGGACCACCACCTCGACGGCGGTGCATCCGATTGGTAGCCAGCGTCAAGCTGGCCAGCGCATCAGAAGGTGCGCTTCTCGCGAATCTTGGCAGCCTTGCCCTTGCGGTCCCGGAGGTAGTACAGCTTGGCGCGGCGCACGTCGCCGCGCTTGACGACTTCGACCTTCTGCACAGTCGGGGCGTGCATGGGGAAGGTGCGCTCGACTCCGACGCCGTAGCTGAGCTTGCGGACCGTGTAGGTCTCCTGCAGTCCACCGCCCTGGATGCCGATGACATCGCCCTGGAACACCTGGATGCGCTCTTTGCCGCCCTCGACGACGCGCACGTGCACCTTCAGTTCATCGCCCGCTTGAAACTCGGGGATGTCCGTACGGAGCGAATCGTTGTCGATGAGGTCGGTGGCTTTCATGGCGATACCTGCGTGGTCGAGAAGTTGGTATCGGCGCGGACTCGCGCCGATGAGGCTTGACAATGATACGGGGCGAATCAGGAATATGGGACAGGTGGAAACTCTTCGAGGAGCTTCTGGTCCGCAACGTCGAGTTCGGCGGGCACGAGGTCGGGCCGTTCGCGCAGCGTCCGGTGCAGCCGCTGCGCCCTTCGCCAACGCTCAACCCGGCCATGATCGCCGCTTCGGAGCACATCGGGAACCGCCCAGCCACGGAACTCGGCGGGTCGTGTGAACTGTGGTTCCTCAAGCAGGCCGGACTCGCCAAAACTCTCCGTGACAGTGCTGGCTGCATTGCCCATCGCCCCATCAAGAAGTCGGGCGACCGCCTCAATAATCAGGCACGCGCCAACCTCTCCCCCACTCAACACCACGTCGCCGATACTGACCTCACCGTCGCACAGATGCTGACGCACACGATGGTCGACACCCTCGTACCGTCCGCACAGCAGACTGAAACCGCCCGATGTCTCCGCTGTGGACGCAAGCTCATGGGCCATGGCCTGATCGAATCGCCGCCCACCAGGGCTGAGGAGCAAGAGCGGGCGCGGCGGGGCAGCGGCTTCGACGGCATCGAAGATCGGCTCGGCTTTCATCACCATGCCCGCACCGCCACCGAACGGGCTGTCGTCGACCGTGCCATGGACGTCTGATGTTTGTTCCCGAATGTCGTGGGCCCGTAGGTCAAGCAGTCCGCGCTGTTGCGCTTTGCCGAGCAGACTCTCCGCACAGAAGTTCTCGACGAGCTGGGGGAACAGCGAGAAGACATCGATCCGCAAACTCATCACGTCCACCCCGTCATCTTCGTTTGCGCACCCAGCGCATGTCGCCGGCGACATCTGCTGGGTGCGCAAACGTGGAGCATGTTCAGTCGTCCAGCAGCTCGAAGAGGCCGTCGGGGACCTCGACGGTCACCACGCCATCAACCTGCGCGACGACAAATGTGGTCGGCACGAGGTGGCCGGTGTCGAGTTCGAGAATGTCAGCCGCCGGGTTGGTCAGCACCTTCGTGCATGTCCCTCGCTCGGTGCCGTCAGCTTCGACGACCTTGGAGCCAATCAACTCGTGGAACCACAGCGCGTCGATGTCGTCGATCGGCGCGGCATGCAGCGCAACGTTGGTCCACGCCTCGGCAGCCGTGCGATCTGCGATCTGATCGAACTTGACGACCCAACGACCGTTCGGCAACAGCTTGCTTGACTCGACCGTGACCTCACCCTGTGCCGAACTCAGGGCCGAGCCGACAGCAAGACGCTCAGTACGATCCGTGACGAGTTGCACGAACACGTCGCCACGCAGACCGTGGGCGCGCCGAATATGACCGACTTCGAGGAAGCCTTCAGGGATGGGAGTGGAACGGGCCATGGTGGCCTCCGGCCTGCTCAGTCGAGGAATTCGATGTCGATTTCGACATCGTCTTTGCTGGCAGCAGCACGCGTGACGGTGCGAATGCTGGCAGCGGTGCGGCCACGGCGGCCGATGACGCGACCAAGATCGCCGTCGCCGACACGCACGTTGAGTGCGGGGCGGTTACCTGACTCGTCGACCTCAACGGTGACGGCGTCGGGATCGTCAACGATCGAGCGGACGATGTGTTCGAGAACTGCGACGGCCGTGGGAGCGAGCTCGTCGCTCACTTGGCGGCCTTCTCAGCTTCGAACTGCTCGGTAGCGCCAGAGACCTTGAGGAGCTTGGCGACGCGCTCGGTCGGCTGTGCGCCTTCCTTCAGCCAGGCGACAGCCTTGTCGTTGTCGAGCGTGAGCCCAGACGGATCCTGCCGAGGGTCGTAATGACCCAGGATTTCAATGAACCGGCCGTCGCGGGGCGAACGGGAATCAGCCGCGACAATGCGGTACTGCGGTTGCTTCTTCTTGCCAATACGCGTAAGGCGCAGCTTGACTGCCATCGTTGATCGTCACTCCAGAGTTGCGTGTTCGAGAAATTGAGAACGTCGAAAGACTAACGGCAGGTCGCCGCTATCCCTCTCAATGAATTATCGGGGCAGGCCCGGCATACCGGGGGTGCCCGGAAGACCGGGGATCTCCATCCCGCCCTGCTCGATGTCAAAGCCGGCGGGCAGGCCCTTTGGCAACTTGGCTCCGCCTCTGCCCTTCTTGCCCTTCTTGCCAGGTTTCCCGGCCATGCCCATCTTCTTCATCATCTTCTGCATCTCACCGAACTGTTTCACCAGCCGATTGACGTCAGCGACTGTGGTGCCCGAGCCGGCAGCGATGCGAGCACGCCGCGTGCCTTGGATGATGTTGGGAAACGTGCGCTCCTCGGTGGTCATCGACGTAATGATCGCCTCGATGGGCTTCAGGTCGTCATCTTCGATCTTGGCATCCTTCAGCTCCTTGGGCATGCCCGGCATCATCCCCATGAGCCCGCCGAGTGGTCCCATCTTCTTCAATGCCTGCATCTGCTCAAGGAAGTCATCCAGCGTGAACTGGCCCTCCATCAGCTTCGTGGCTGCAGCCTCGGCTTGCTCCTCCGTGAAGGCCTTCTCGGCCTGCTCGATGAGGGTGAGCATGTCGCCCATGCCCAGGATCCGCGAGGCCATACGGTCAGGATGGAATTGCTCAAATTCCTCGAGCTTCTCGCCAGTGGAGGCGAAGGCAATTGGTCGCCCGATGACTTCCTTCACCGACAAAGCCGCACCGCCGCGGGCGTCACCGTCCATCTTCGACATGATCACGCCGTCGATCTGCAACGTGTTGTGGAATGCCTCGGCCGTTTGCACGGCATCCTGGCCCGTCATCGCGTCGACGACGAGGAAGGTGTAGTCCGGGTCGACGGCGCCCGAAATCAAGCGGACCTGCTCCATCATCTCGGCGTCGATCGACAGACGACCGGCGGTGTCGACGATGACGACGTCACGACCGAGGCGCTTTGCCTCTTCGAGACCAGCGGCGGCCGTGAGGATTGGATCCTCCGGATCGGAGAAGACCGGCACGTCGATCTGGCGCCCAAGCGTACGCAGCTGCTCGACAGCCGCTGGACGCTGCAGGTCGGCGCCGATCATCAGCGGGTTGCGGCCCTGCGCCTTGAACCACTTGCCGAGCTTGGCTGACGCCGTGGTCTTACCTGAGCCCTGCAGGCCAGCCATCAGCACGACCGTCGGCGGTTTCGCGGCATAGGTGATGGCAAGCGTTTCGCCGCCGAGGGCACGCGTCAACTCGTCGTTGACGGCCTTGACGACCTGCTGACCGGGGTCGAGTGCCTTCGACCGCGTGGCGCCGATCGCATGCTCGCGAATCCGGTTGCACACCGAACGCACAACGGCGACGTTGACATCTGCTTCAAGCAGTGCCGTGCGGATCTCTTTCATCATCTCGTCGACATCTGCCTCGGTGAGGCGACCCTTGCCGCGAACCTTGGTGATGATGCCTTCGAGACGGTTGGACAGATTGTCGAACATTGCCGTCAAGGTTACCGGGCTGATCCCACCTGGCCCGGGGCGACTCGAACTGTGCGCAGATCAGCGCTCGAGAAGCGCTGAGACGAATTCGTCGGGGTCGAAGTCGACGAGGTCGCCGATCGTTTCCCCGATACCGACCAACTTGACCGGAATACCGAGTTCGGTCTCGATGGCGAACACGATGCCACCCTTGGCGGACCCATCGAGCTTGGTCAGGACCACGCCGGTGACATCGGTGACCTCGCCGAATTCGCGGGCTTGCGTCAAGCCGTTCTGGCCGGTGGTCGCGTCGATCACCAAGAGCGTTTCGGTGACCTTGCCTGCGCCCTTCTCCGCAACACGACGCACCTTGGCGAGCTCGTCCATCAGGTTGCTCTTGGTGTGCAAACGACCAGCGGTGTCGGCCATCACGAGCTCGATATTCTTCGACGCTGCCTTTTCGACGCCGTCGAAGATGACCGAGCTCGGGTCTGCGCCGTCTGCACCACGCACGATCTCGACGTCGCTGCGCTCCGCCCAAGTGGTGAGCTGCTCGGCCGCTGCAGCGCGGAATGTGTCCCCGGCAGCGAGCAGCACCGTGCGACCGGCATCGACCTGCTGCTTGGCGAGCTTGCCAATCGTGGTCGTCTTGCCGACCCCGTTGACGCCAACGAACATCCACACGTTGGTGGCGCCCTCGTCAAGCGTCTCGAAATTCAACGACCGCTCCGACCCAGCGAGCCGTGACTTCATCTCGGCGTCGAGCGCGTCCAGCAGCGCCGCAGGTTCAGTGATTTCCTTGTCCTTGACGCGGGTGCGGAGCCCGCCGAGCAGTTCGTCCGCGATGTTGACGCCGATATCGGCACGCAGCAGCGCTTCTTCCAACTCGTCGAACGACTCATCGGTGATCGCCGACCGGCTGAGCACGCCGGAGATGGCGCCTGCGAAAGTCGAGCGCGCTTTGGCCAGCCGTTCGCGCAGCGTGCCTGCCGGCGGTTCCTCGGCGACGGCTGGTTCCTGGACGAGCGTGTCACCCGTCGACGGATCGTCGGCTGGCCGGGGCGGTGCAGCCGGTTGCCCAGCGGTGCGCTGCGACGGCGGTTGCACGCCCTCACGGCGCCGATTGAGGACGACGACCCCAACACCAAAGGCGATGACCAGCACCGCCAGGATCAGAAAGATGATCTCGATACCCATGCGGGGGTTGACGTTATCGGGGGGCGGTGAGCGCCGTGGATGTCCGCCTGGCACACTCGATCAAGCGAAAGACCAAGCCGAAGATCCAGCCGAAGATCCAGCCAAGGATCAGGTCGACACGGGCGGCACCGTCGGATACGTGTCCGGCGAGGCCAGCCAGCGGACGCGGTAGGGACCGAGGTTGCCAAGGTCACGGTCGTGAGGCGCAAGCAGGTCGACCGGCCCCCACGCCGCCACGTCGACACCCAACTGGTCGAGGCCGATCCTCGTTGACGTCGCTCCCACGTTCGCCAGCCCGATCAGATCCCCAAACGTCGGATGGCGTCGTCGCCAACAGAAGACCTGCTCGTCGCCGACGTCGAGGTAACGAACGAAGGCGCCGCCGTGCAGCTGCGGACAGGCACGACGCGCGTCAACGAGGTGGCGAAGCGACGACCACAGACGGCCAGCAAGCCCATCGACGTCGAGCCGTTTCGTTGCTCCATCTTCATCGAACGCCGGCCGATGGACCCAGCGACTGTCACCGGCAAGTTCCGGATCGTCGAGTGCGGCGAGATCATTGCCCTGGCCAAACTCGTCGCCCATGTAGATGACCGGAATCCCGCCGTGCCCGAACGCGATGCCGTACAGCAGTTTGGCGCGTGCAAGAGCGACGTCGAGTGCATCCGTATCTGCTGCCTCGATTGCTGCGGTTGCGCCAACCAGCGCCGCAGTCATGCCGTTCGTGCGCTCATCACCGGTCCCCAGGTTTGTTGCGAACGGCACTCCCCTGGCCACTGACCCGGGGAAGTCGCCACGATAATACGCCGCGAGAAACGCTCGATGACCCGCCCCCGAGACGCCGGACGCTTCAGCGTCGTGATCGTCGATGGCCCACCCGATGTCGTCGTGGCAGCGGACGTAGGTGAACCAGGTCGTGGTCGCCGGCGGGTCCGGGAGCCGAGCCAGCGCAATCCGGGCGAGGCGAGACTCTCCAGTTGCCAACATGGACCAGGCCTGCACCATCAACTGGTTGTGGTACGCCAGATGGCACTCATGCCGTTCGAGTTCGTGTCGGCCGAGGTAGCCGACGAGGTCGGCCGGCCCAACAATCGCCTCGGCGAGCAGGACCGTCGCTGGCGCACCGATCCCCACCACGGCGCGCAGCGCCTGCGCGACCAGGTGTGCCTCGGGTTGGTTCTGACAGTTCGTACCGAGTCGCTTCCAGGTGAAGGCGATCGCGTCAAGGCGCAAGACGTCGACGCCCAGGTTCGCCAGGGCGAGGGCCACGTCCCCGATTTCACACATCACGTCGGGGTTTGACCAGTTCAGATCCCACTGGAACTCACGGAAGGTGGTCCAGACCCATTTCTCGATATCCGACCGCCATGTGAAATTGCCCGGCGCCATGTGCGGGAACACCTCAGGCAGTGACGCTTCGTAGGCCTCCGGTTCGACGCGGCCGTCGAACATGTGGAAAAGACCCTGGTGGTACTTCGACCCGGCGAGCGCCTGTCTGGCCCAATCGTGGTCGTCACTGGTGTGGTTGATCACGAAGTCAGCGCAGAGGTTGATGTCGGCGCCGTGCAGCGAACTGATCAATGCATCCAGATCTTCCGTCGTCCCGTTGCGCTCGTCGGGGCGGAGATAGTCACGAACCGCATAACCACCGTCGTTGTCGCCGACCCGAGCAGCGAACAGCGCAAGCAGATGGAGCACATCGACGCCGAGTTCGGTCAGATGCGGGATGCGCTGGCGAACCCCGGCGAGATCCCCACCGAACTTGTCGACGTAGGCCATGTACCCAACCCGTTCGGGTAGCTGGAACCAGTCAGGGTGCAGCGACCGGTCACGGTCTCGTTCCCGGAGTCCCCCAGGCCGCATGACGTGACGACGGCGCGCCGTCTCGATCAGACGGTCAGCGGTGGCTGAGGCGCGATCTCCGTAGAGTCCGCGAAGTGCTGACTCGAGTTCGGGACGCCGGTCGGCAACTCGGCCACGAAACTCCTCGTCCCCTCGGCCCATCGCGCTCGACTGCCCCTATTGGACAAGCTGTCCGGCCTCGGACTTCTCGGTGACCACCTTCGAGGAACCCCCCGGCTGCATCGAGATACCGAGGAGCACATCACCGGCTTCCATCGTCCGCTTCTGGTGCGAGACCACAATGAGCTGCGCATCCTTGCGGAACTCTTGGATGAGCCCGAGAAAGCGGTGCAGGTTGACATCGTCGAGGGCTGCTTCGACTTCATCCATCACATAGAACGGCGATGGCCGCGAGCGGAAGACGGCGAACAGATACGCCAGCGCCGTCAGCGATCGTTCCCCGCCCGACAGCAGCGACAGCTTCTTGACGTTCTTGCCACTCGGCTTCGCTTCGACTTCGATGCCCGTGTTGAGCATGTCGTCGGGCAGCGTGAGCTTGAGGTTGCCCTTGCCGCCCGGGAACAGCAGCGCAAACAGCTCGGTGAAGTTCCGGGCAACGTCGTGGAACGCTGTCGCGAACACATTTTGGATCTCCGCATCGACCGCTGCAATGACCCGAGCGAGTTCGCGGCGTGTGGTTCGTACGTCTTCGAGTTGTTCTTCGAGGAACGTGTGTCGGGCCTGCAGCTCGTTGAACTCTTCGAGGGCCAAGGGGTTGATCGGGCCGAGCAGACGCAGCTCACGTTCGAGCTCACGAACACGGCCCGCTGGAGTCGCTCCGTCGGGAACCTCCGGCATCTCGGCGGCCTCAGCGACAGCTGGCTCGATGTCGAGTTCACGGCGCAGCGTCTCGATCGCTGTCTCAAGGCGCAACTTCGCCTCGGCTTCTTCGAGTTCCGCCTTGCGAGCCCGCTCGCGGGTGACGTCGAGCGTCTGTTCCTTCTCGGCTCGATCACGACGCAAGGTGTCGAGCTCGGTCGTGAGTCCACGCACCTCATCGCTCTGCTTGCGACGTTTCTCGGCCAGCTCGGCGTAATGACTTTCGACGACGTGACGATGCTGCTCGACGAGTGCGGCGAGACGATCGATCACATCGATCTGGCGCTCGATGACGAGCCGCTGACTCTCCGCAGCGACGCGCGCTTCTTTGTCTGCTTCAAGACGACGCTCGGTCTCGACGAGACGACGTTCGTTGAGCTGTTGACGTTCCTGCAGACCGGCAAGCCGGACCTCGATGTCACGGCGACGCGACGACAGCAGGGCCGAGCGAGCTTCGAGTTCTGCCCGGAGCTCACCACGCGCTCGCGCTGCCTCCGACTCGGCCTGCTCGTCGCTCTCGAGCGCAGGAAGGAGCGCTTCGATCTCGGTGATCCGCTGCTGCTCACGCGTGATGTTGACTTCTGCCTCGGCAATGTTCCGGTCGAGTGTTTCGAGTTCAGCCTGAATCTCACGCTGCTCACCCTGAGTTCTCGACAAGCCTTCTGAAGCGGCGCTGAACCGTGCGTCGTTGGCGTCGAGTCGCTTGGCGAGCTCGACCTCAGTGTTCTTGGCAGCACGCAGCGTTTGCTCAATCTCGGCAACAGCGCCGCGCGCGCTGTCAAGTTCGGCACTTGCGGTCTTCGATCGCTCGCTCGCCTCTTCAAGTGCGGCGGCCGTGGCTCCCCCGCCGGCTGTGCCGATTCGCCAGCCGCTGAGTCCGAATCGGTCGCCCGAGCCAGTGACGACCACAGCTTCAGGATGTTGCATTGCAGCGTCGAGTGCCTCGGAGAGTTTGTCGATCCGCACCGCTGAACCGAGCAGACCGTCAAGCAGGGCCTCAACCTCAGGACGTTGGCTGCGCGTGTGAGGACGCACAGGGTCACCCAGGGCCGGGGCGTCGGACCCTTTGGGGCGAGCGCCGAGGGCGATGACCGCGCCGCTCGTGTCGCTGCTCCTGAGTGCGTCTAACGCTCGACGACCTGCGGCCGGGTCGTCAACCACCACGGCAGTGAGCGACTCGCCGAGTGCAGCCTCGACGACCGGCTCCCAGCCTTCGTCGATTTCGATCAAGTCGAGCAGCGTCCCGAGCACGCCGTCGACGCCCTGGAGACGCTCAGCGCCCGCCCGGGCGCGGGCCGCGTCAAGCGCCATCTGGAGCGCTTCGACGCGTGCCGCCCAGCGTGAGGCTTCCTCGGCAGCATCGTTGCGCAACGACTGACGGGCTTCGAACGTGGCCTGCGCTTCCATGGCGGCCTGCTCGGCGGCCTCGACCTCGTCGACGAGCGGCGCTTCAATCGCACCGGCTTCATCACAGTCGGTGCGGAATCGAGCAGCCTCTTCTTGTGCGAGCTGTGAGCGATTTGTCAGTGATTCCTTGCGACCGACCATCCGGTTGAGTTCACCCGCGGTGCGCTCAACCGCAGACGTGATCGACCGCAGCTCGCCACGAACCTCGGCCGCCGCGCTGGCTGCTTTCGTGGTGGTCTGGTCTTCGCGCACGGCTTCGAGAATGTTCTCGCGTTCGCTGCGGAAGGACGACTCGTCGAAGCTGAGCTGGCCGGTTTCGGGTGCGAGTTCGGCAAGTTCAGCCGCTGCGTTCTCAATTTCCTCACGGAACCGGGCTGCGTCCGCCTCGAGGTTCGCAACCACACCGGCGTCGAGGAGTTGGCCCTTGTCACGTTCGAGTGAACGGCGACGCTCGACGAGCACGGCCGCCAGTCCCCGCGCGCGCTCGCGGAGCTGCTCGACGTGACGCAGGCGATCGCTGATGTCGCTCGCCCCGCGTGCCGAGAGTTGTGCCTCAATCGACATCACTGCCGTGTCGAGTACTGCGAGAGCTGACTTCAGTTCTGCTTCACCCGTTGAACTCTCGAGCTTGGTCGAGGCCAAGGCTTCGAGCTTCACGCGCAGGCTGGCGATTTCGCGACCGGAGACAAAGGTCTTCAACGCCGTCAGCTCTTCGATGAGCGAACCATGACGCTCGGCAGCCTTTGCCTGACGTTCGAGCGGACGAAGCTGGCGGCGGACTTCCCGAAGCAGGTCCTGCACGCGCAGCAAGTTGGCCTCGGTTGCGTCGAGGCGACGCTCAGCCTTTTCCTTGCGCTTACGGAACTTCAGCACCCCGGCAGCTTCTTCGATGATCGCTCGGCGGTCTTCTGGGCGAGCGTTGAGCACCGCATCGATCTGGCCCTGGCTCACGATGACGTGCTGCTGCCGACCGACTCCAGCATCGCTGAGGAGTTCCTGAACGTCGAGCAGGCGACAACCGACGCCATTGATCATGTACTCGGACTCACCGGTGCGGAACAAGATGCGCGTGACAGTGATCTCGCTGAACTCCAAACCGAGCGTGCCGTCGGCGTTGTCAATGGTGATGCTGACCTCGGCGCGCCCGAGCGCGGGACGCTTTGCGGTCCCGGCAAAGATGACATCGTCCATCTTCTGTGAGCGCACGGCTTTCGGGGCTTGCGCTCCGAGCACCCAGGCAATTGCGTCGACGACGTTCGATTTGCCCGACCCATTGGGTCCGACCACCACGGTCACGCCCGGTTCGAGCACCATCGGCGTGCTGTCGGCGAACGACTTGAAACCCTTGAGGGTCAGATTCTTCAGGTACACAGCGGACACGAAGCTACTTGCTCAGCCGCCCGCTCCCCCAACATCAGACGACCAGTTGCTGAGTGGCTGGTCATCAGTGTTGGCAAACGGGACAGTAATGAGTGGAACGACCGCCAGAGATCGTGCGTCGAATCCATCCGCGACCACACGTGCTGCACCGTTGACCGGTGCGGCCGTAGACGCGATGTTCGTTCTGAAAGCTGCCGCTCTCGCCATCCACATCAACGTATTGCGCGTCACCCAGCGTGGATCCACCGACCTTGATCGAGTCGTTCAAGATGTTGCGAATCGCGTCATGCAGCCGCCACGTCGCTGCTGCATCAATCGTGTTGGCCGAGCGGTCGGGGCGCAGGCGCGCACGGTGGAGGATCTCGTCTGCGTAGATGTTGCCGATGCCAGCGACCTTGGTCTGGTCGAGCAAGAACGGTTTGAGCGTCTGGCTCGTGGCTCGGACAAGCTGACGAAGGTGAGCGCGTGGGAAGTCCTCCGCGATTGGGTCGACCCCGAGTCGGGCGATGGGCGGCAACTCAACAGCTGCATTGGCGGGGTCATAGACCACGACCTCGCCGAATGTGCGTGGATCGACAAACCACATTTCCGTGTCGTTGTCGAGTGACAGCACAACATGGGTATGCAACGGTCGATCAGCGCCCCGGTCAGCAATCAGAACCTGTCCGCTCATCCGCAGATGGATCATCATGACATCGCCAGAATCGAGCGGCATGAGCAAATATTTGCCGCGCCGGTCGGCCCGCAGAATCGTCGTGTTCGTCAGCCCGTCGATCAACGCCTCTCTCGACGTGCGCCGAACGACCCGCTCGCGGCCCACCTCGACGTGTTCGACGGTCCTGCCGACCAGATGCTGGTCAAGTCCTCGACGGACGGTCTCGACTTCGGGGAGTTCGGGCATCGGCAGTGCTTCAGGACAGCGCTGCAGCCGCTACCGACGCGGCGGATTGCTCGGCGGCCTTCTTCGAACGCCCTGCACCCTCGCCGAGCACATCGCCATCGAGCGACACGGTCGCCTGGAACGACTTCGCGTGGTCTGGACCAGTTGACGTCACCGTGTACACCGGAGCGCCGCGTCCCGCCCGGGCGGCAAGCTCCTGCAACTGGGTCTTGTGGTCGAGGTGGTCGAGACGACCGACGGAGGTCAACATTCTTGGCGCGACCCATCGCTGCACCATGGTGTACGCCGGCTCGGTGCCACCGTCGAGATACACCGCGCCTAGGACCGCTTCGAACGCATCGGACAGAATCGACGATTTCTCTGCACCGCCTGCCGACGCTTCGCCCTTGCCGAGCAGCAGATGCGGGCCGATGCCGATCGTCTCAGCGACTTCGGCGAGAGCGCTGGCGTTGACCACACTCTTGCGGAGGTCGGTGAGGAGCCCTTCTGCAAGTGCGTCGAACTGGTGAAATGCGATGTCAGCGATCACCCATCCGAGCACTGCGTCGCCAAGGAATTCGAGTCGTTCGTTGCTGCGTTCGCCCGGCGTCTCGGCACACCAAGATCGATGGGCCATCGCTTGCCGCAGTAACTGCAGATCGGCGAACTCGTAACCAATCGTGACCGCCAACGTCGCCAGATCAGGCGAGGCGTCGTCAGGCACGTGAGCCGCCTCAGTCGTTGGCATGTTCGTGGACGTAGTCCACGGCGTCGCGCACGGTCTTCAGGTCTTCGAGGTCCTCGTCTTCGATGCGGAATCCATCCACACGGTCGCTGAGCGCTTCTTCGAGCGCCTCGACGAGTTCGATCAGCGCGAGCGAGTCGGCTTCGAGGTCATCGGCGAAGGATTGGCCTTCGCTGATTGTGTCGGGTTCGATCTCGAGAATGTCAGACAGTGCGTCACGGACGATTTTGAGAACTTCGTCACGCTTGATTTCGGCGGCCATGACGGCGAGCCTAACTCAGCGGGTCGACGGTTCAATCTGCCGGTGCGGCGGCGGCGATGGCATCTCGGATCTCGGTCACCATGTCGTGTTCGACGAGATCACGCGCCACGTTGATGCCATTTTCGATCGCCCGGGCACTCGACGATCCGTGAGCGATGATGCACACACCATTGACACCGAGGAGCACGGCGCCGCCGTACGTGTCCGGATTCAGGGTCTCGTAGAGCGGAAGCAATGCCGGCATCAGCGCATCGGCGTGCTCTTTGTATTCCGGCTGGGCAAACGCTTCGAGGAGCGCACCGATCACCGCTTGCATGCCGCCTTCGAGCGTCTTGAGGACGACGTTGCCGGTGAAACCGTCGGTAACGCATACATCGACATCGTCGCTCATGACGTCGCGGCCTTCGACGTTGCCGATGAAGTTCAAGCCGGGCGCAGCAGCGAGCAGCGGATGCGCTGCCTTGCGGAGCGTGTCGCCTTTGCCTGGCTCCTCCCCAATCGACAACAAGCCGACCCGTGGATTCTCAATTCCGAACCGGCGGCGCGCGTACACCGCTCCCATGAGAGCGAATTGGACGAGCCATTCCGGCTGAACTTCGGCATTGGCGCCGGCATCGAGCAGTACCGTCGGGGTAGTACCAGGAACCGGGATCGGCGTTGCGATCGCCGGACGCTTGACTCCAGAAATGCGACCCATGCGGAGCAGCGCGGCCGCCATGGTGGCGCCGGTGTTGCCCGCTGAGATCATGGCACTTGCTTTGCCATCACGGACGGCCTCTGCGGCGCGCACCAAGGTGGAGTCCTTCTTTCGACGGACGCCCTGGGCAGGATCGTCGAGCATGCCGATGACCTCGGATGCGTGGATCAGCCCCAGAGTTGAACCACCGGACGTGAGTCCTTCCAGCCCCTCAGGGCCGACAAGAACAACCGGTGTGCCCGCGACGGCAGCGGCGTGCGCACCATCAAGATTAGGTTGCGGCGCGAGATCGCCGCCCATGGCGTCGACTGCGACGGGAAGCATGTGAGAAAAAGAACTCAGACGTCGACGACGACTCGGTCCTTGTACCACCCGCAGCTGCCGCACACCGTGTGCGGCGTCTTGGCGTTGCCACAGCGGGGGCAAATGCTCCGCGGCGGAGTCTGCAGCTTCCAGGCGCTGGCACGACGGCTGCGAGTCTTCGACTTCGATGTCTTCTTCTTGGGAACGGCCATCGTTCGCTCTTTCGTTACTACATCGACCACTCTGGTCGACGGAAAATCGTCTTCCGCTGTGCAGTTCTGCCCGCACAGCGACGTGCAACGTTATCGCCGCCTGACGGAGATCAATGCTCGACGCGCGAATCGCTCATCGCCGGTTGATCGGACGGTGAAACGGGCAGTCGCTCAGGAATCGTCGAGCACCAGGCCGTCGAGCGCCGACCACCGGTGATCTGTCACCGTCGTGTCGCACTCGCACGATGTTGTGTTCAAGTTGATCCCGCAGGCGGGGCACAGGCCGGCACAGTCCTCGGCGCAGACCTGTTCGGCATCGAGTTCGATCAATGCGAGCTCGCGGACCATGGCCGTGAGGTCGAGTTGTCCGTTCTCGATGGGGTACGCGTCTTCGTCGGTCAGTTCGATCTGATACAGCTCGTCAACGCCGACGACGGCAACGCCGGCGATGTCCTTCAAACAGCGCCTGCACGCCGAACTCCATGGCGCTCGGACCGAGCCCTTGACGACGATGCCATCGTTCATCGATGCGAGCACGAGCGCAACACCGATGTCACCGTCGAGTCGCTCGTGGACGACCCCCAACGGCTCAGCCGGAATGGCCGCGTCCACTGGGCGCTCCGTTCCAGGCTGCCGCAGCAGCTCAATTGCGTTGACCCGCAGAGGCCGCAACTCATTCACCATGCAAATGATGGTATCGGTGCGAAGAGGCGGGGTCGCCCGCGAAGGCCCGACGCCGAGAGACGGTCAAGCCGGCCTTGGCCAGCCCAATTAGATGTCTTGGTCGAAGAAGGCCGAGGACTCTTCGATTGACGGGAGCTGACCTGTGTTCGAGGTCGGATCCTGTTCGGCCCCACCAATCGACAGCCGTTGACGTCCAGCGTTCACGGTCTTCTGCAGCTTGTCGAGCAGGATTTCGAAGCTTCCCAGGCGCTGGTCGAGGAAGTCCTCGGTCTCGTGCTTGAGGCGACGCGAGTCGGCGTCTGCGGTCTCCATCACCGTGCGGGCCCGCTGCTCGGCTGCACGCACGACTTCAGTCCGCTGCACCATCCGCTCGGCACGCACACGTGCAGCCTCGAGCAGTTCATCAGCTTCACGGCGCGTCTTGGCGACGAAGTCTTGACGTTCCTTCATCATCCAACGCGCCTGGCGAAGCTCGTCGGGCAACCGATGCAGCGACTCCTCGAGCAGTTCGATGATCTCGTCGCGGTCGATGCGTGGAGACGACGACAGCGGCATGGTCGGCGCGGTCGAAACAATGTCGATGGCGCGGCGCAGCAGCGTCTCGGCATCGCCGACGTAGCCAACCTGGGCGTCCTGATCGGGGTACTCGTCGTCGATGTCGTCGTAGTCGTCGTGTTGGTCGTCGTAGCTCATGTCAGTGGTGGTCATTTCTCGTCATCGGCAAAGACGGTGCGGAGTGCGTCGGCGACGTTCGCCGGCACCAGATGCCCGATGTCTTCACCGTACTTGGCGATCTCCCGCACAAAGCGGCTGCTGATGTAACCGAGTCCCGGGGCGCACGGCAGATAGACGGTGCGGATACCGGTGACGGCGTAGTTGTTGTGGGCCATTTGCTGCTCGATTTCGAAGTCTTCACTGTTGCGCAGACCCTTCACGATGAAGTCGACGTCGGTGCGCTGGGCTGCTTGGACGGCAAGGCCGGTCTGCGCGATCACCGTGACTCCGTCGAGGTGAGCCAGCGCGTCTCGGGCCAGCTCAATCCGTTGGTCCACCGCGAACAGGCCTGACGTCTTGGAGTGGTTGTACATCACCGCGACGACGACCTCGCCGAACAGTTCGCTGGCGTGCGCGATGACGTCGACATGACCGAGATGCAGTGGGTCGAATGAACCGGGATACATCACTCGCTGGGCTTTCGCTCCGGAAGCGTTCACCTGCGAGACACTACTGCGGAGGGTTCGGGTCGGAACGTTCAAGGAACGTCACGACGGTGCGGCCGTACTTCTTCTGCCGAGTGATCGCCCACTCTGCCGGACACGTGATCGGGCGGCCCGACTCGGCGACGAACAGGTCGGCTCGAACCAACCCCAGCAGCCGATCCCATGCATCGAAGTCGTAAGGCGGGTCTGCGAAGACGATGTCGCAATCGAGTGACGAGGCCACGGCCATGACGTCCGAGGAAATCACTTTCGAGCGGTCGCTGAGGTCGAGCGCCTCAAGGTTGTCCTCGAGCGCGTACCGAGCATTTCGATCTCGTTCGACAAACACGCAGCGCTCCGCGCCACGGGACAGGGCTTCGATACCCACTGCGCCGCTGCCTGCGAAAAGATCCACGACGAGCGCGCCGTCCAGGATTCCGGAACTGCCAAGCGAATTGAAGATCGCTTCGCGCACCCGGTCGGTCGTCGGCCGCGTACTCGTCCCCTCCGGCGCCACGATCTTGCGTCCGCCCAGTTCTCCCGCCACCACTCGCATCTCGCACACGATACGACTGCCCCGGCTCCGCAACTCCGCCGCCCAACATTTCCTGCTCGCTCCATGCCCGACGAGATCCGTGTCAACCCGGGGCCCTCGCTCCCTCCCCCTCTCCCTCTCTCCCCCCTCTCTCGCCCGCCTCTCCCTCTCTCCCTCTCTCCCTCTCTCCGCCGCATCGGAGTGCTGTGAGCACGAGTCCGGCAGACTGGGAGCATGATCACGCCGGACGCTCAGATCACGTGCATCGACTGCGGTGGCCGTTGCCACCTGTTGTCGATGCCGCGAGAAGACGGCGTGTGGCTTCCGGGTGACTGGGTGGCATACCGCTGCGAAGACTGCCTCGATCGATGGGACCTGCAGATCCCAGAAGACGCCGACGACGACGCTGAGCGGGGCGACGTCTCCGGCGAGGACTGGCTCTGAGCGTCAGCTCTTCGCCAAGAATTCTTCGTCCCGGTCGCTAAAGATCAGGTCAAGTTCGTCGGCGAGGTCAGGTCGACCAGCGAGATCTGGGTCGGAGTCCACGATGTCGAACGCCGCGGCACGAGCGAGCTCAATGAGCTTGCGGTCACGACGCAGTGACGCCAGCTTGAGATCACTTCGGCCCTTCTGCGCCGTCGACATCAAGGTGCCTTCACCGCGCAGATCAAGGTCGACCTCGGCCAGCTCGAAACCGTCCGTCGTCGCAACCAGCGCCTCAATTCGAGGATTGCCAACCACAGGGTTGCCTTCAGCATCTTCTTTCTGCTGAGTGACCAGCCAGCACGTCGATGCGTGCTGGCCTCGGCCGACTCGACCACGGAGCTGATGCAGCTGGGCGATCCCGAATCGATCAGCGTCCAGAATTGCCATCACCGTCGCGTTGGGGACATCGACGCCAACCTCGATCACCGTGGTCGCCACCAGCACGTCCAGCTCACCGCGACGGAACTGGTCCATCGTGGATTCCTTCTCATCCGACGGCAGCTTGCCGTGCAACATGCCGAGGCGGAGTCCTTGGAGCTCTCCGAAGGCCAGCCGTTCGAGCGTCTCTTCAGCCGATGCCACCTCAAGCTTCTCGCTCTCCCCCACCAGCGGGCACACCACGTAGGCCTGGCGACCGGCGGCCACTTCGTCCTTGATGTCGTTCCAGACGCCGGATTCCATGAGCGGACCGTCGGCCCACATCGTGACGATCGGCGTGCGCCCTGGGGGTAGTTCGTCGAGGATGCTGACATCGAGATCGCCGTACACCGTCATCGCCGCGGTCCGAGGAATCGGCGTCGCGGTCATCACCAGCGTGTCAGGAACGGCACCGTCGGCAGTTTTCTCTCGCAGGGCAGCGCGCTGTTCAACACCGAAGCGGTGTTGCTCGTCAACGACCACCACACCCAGACTCGAGAAATCGACGGCCTCTTGAATGAGCGCGTGCGTACCGATCGCGATGTCAACCGAACCGTCGGCCAGACCGGCCAGGACGTCCTTGCGGGCGGCCCCGGTCACCCGGTTGGTGAGCAGTTCGACCCGCAACGGTCGATCTCCGAACAGGTTGTCAGGATCCGGAACAGTGATCCCATCGAGCATTGCTCGGACCGACGCGGCATGTTGCTCCGCCAACACTTCGGTCGGCGCCATCAACGCGCTTTGGTGACCGCCGTCGACTGCCGCGAGCATCGCTGCCACTGCCACGACGGTCTTGCCTGCGCCAACGTCTCCCTGGAGCAGCCGATGCATCGGGTGTCCACTGGCGAGGTCGGCGTTGATCTCAGCAATCGTTCGCTGCTGTGCCGCAGTCATCGGGAAGGGAAGTGACGCTGTGAAGCGCTGCACCATCTCGCCGCCGACCGCGTGCTCGATGCCCAGCGAGTCGCGTTCCAGTGCCCGCTTGCGCAGGACCAACACGAGCTGGACTCGGAGCAGTTCGTCGAATGCCAGGCGATACCGAGCCAGCTCCTTCGTCTTCATGTCGTCGGGCAGGTGAATTCCAGCAAACGCTTCGGACCGGTCGATGAGTCCGAGGCGACGCCGCACCCGTTCGGGAACTGGGTCGGCGATGCCTCGCTCCGCACAGCGACGGAGCGTTTCCTCGACCCAACCCGCCATTTCCCACGTGTTGATCTGCGCCTTCTCGCTCTGCGGGTAGATCGGCACGATCTTGCCGGTGCGGTCACCGATCATGTCGACGACCGGGTTCGACATCTGCAGTCCGCCGCGATAGGTGTCGGCCTTGCCGTACAGCGCGACGTGGAGACCCTCTTTCAGCTGGCGTTCACGCCACGGCTGGTTGAAGAACACGAGGTCCATGCGCCCAGAGCCATCACCTACGTTGACGTTGACCATGGTCCGCCGGTTGCGTGTCGTGCGCTTGGTGACTGAGCGGATGGTCACCAAAACCAAGGCCTCTTCACCCGGAACGAGGTCGGCGATACGCGCCTCGTTGGTGCGATCGATCCAACGCCGCGGGTACGTGGTGACGAGGTCGAACAGATTCCTGATGTCAACCTTGGCCAACGACGCCTGCTTCTTGTCGCCCACTCCTCGAAGTCGCTCAACAGGAATCGCGGCCAGATCCCGCAACGTGATCGGAGTCGTCGAAACCATCAACGTCAAACTAGCGAGCAGCGACGAATTCGTCGTTTGTGTCGGGATTTCTGCGGACCGTTCCGCAGAAATCCCGACGCAAACGGAAAGTGAGATCTACTCAACGCCGAACAAGTAGGGATACAACGGTTGGCCGCCGTGTTGAATTTCGACGGCGACGTCACCCCGATGATCGCTCAACCAACCTTCAATCGCAGCGGTGTCTGCAACCGCAGCATCACTCCCCACGACCACGGTGACGAGTTCTGCGGAATCCCCAACGAGTTCTTCGAGGAGCGCAATCGATGCACCAGCCGGAGAATTGCTGATCGCAGCAATGCCATCGCCCTTGACGATGCCAATCCAGTCACCGGTCGCGATTGCACCCGCCTCGGAATTCGTGTCGCGAATCGCCTGCGTGACCTCACCCGTCGCCACCGAATCCGCAGCGTCGTTCATCTCCGCGCCATTTTCGTCGGCTGACCCTTCCGGGTCGTAGACAACGAGGGCGGCGAGCGCTTCGGGCATCGAGCGAGTCGGCACAACCACGACATGCTTCGAGGTCAGGGCATCGATCTGCTCCGCCACCGGGATGATGTTCTTGTTGTTCGGCAGGATGACAACCTGTTGGGCGTTCACATGCTCGACCGTGTCGAGCAATTCGGCCGTCGACGGATTCATCGTCTGGCCGCCGGTGACAACACCTTGCACCCCGAGCTGGGCGAACAACTCGACGAGACCTTCACCCGAGCAGACCGCGACAACTGCCGTTGTCACGGAAGGTAAACCGGCGCCGGCGCGGGTGGCCGTGGCGTCGGTACCTGGGTCCGCAGCGCCACCCATTGCGGCCTCGCGCTTGGCATGTTCCTCATCGACTTCTTCAAACAGGTCCGTGACGCGGATTTGCTTCGGGCGACCGCCGAGGCCGAGTGGCACCTCGATGGCGGCGCCAATGTCGTTGGTGTGGACATGGCAGTTCCAGATGCCCTCGCCGCCGACGACGACGATCGAGTCGCCGATAGCCCCCCAGCCGACTTTGAACTCGTCGATACGCGCGTCGTCGAGATCCATGAAGTACATGACTTCGTAACGCTGGTCGGCAACGTCGACGTCACCCGCACCGCCGACCTTCGTCGCACCCAAGCGAGGCGATGTCGTCTCGAAGGCGGCCGCGACCGCTCCGCCCAAACCATCATCTTCTTCCGCTTCAGGCAATGGGACCCCGTCGACGATGTGCAGCGCCGAGTCCAGCAGCAACAGGAATCCAGCGCCGCCGGCGTCGACAACCCCGGCTTCTTTCAAGACGGGGAGCTGTTCGGGCGTGTTGGCCAGCGCAATCTTGCCCGCCTCGTGTGCGGCATGAACGACCTCGGCCAGCGATCCGCCGGCATCAGCTGACGCCTTGGCAGCATCGGCACTGAGCCGCACCACGGTGAGGATCGTTCCTTCGATTGGTTTGAGGACGGCCTGATACGCACCAGTGGCAGCGGCCTGCATCGCCTCGGCAAACTTCGCCCCACTCGCAGGGGTCTGCGTCTTGAGTGTGCTGGCAAGACCACGCATGATCTGGCTGAGGATCACACCACTGTTGCCCCGGGCACCCATGAGCGAGCCATGGGCGATGGCATCGCAGGTGGCATCAAGGTCGTCCGCGTCAGTGCCGTCCATCTCGGCGACCACAGCATCAAGCGTGCGCGTCATGTTGGTCCCGGTGTCGCCATCCGGCACCGGGTAGACGTTCAACCGATTGAGCCAACCCGCGTGCGCCCGGACCGTGTCGCGGAAGGTGCGAACCGTCTCGCGCAGTGCTTCGGTGTTCAACCGTTCAAGTGTTGGCACGGCCGCAGAGCTTACGGGGCGACCCAAGTCGTTGGCATCCGCCGACACGCAGTTGTCAAACGGAACGTCAGGGCCCCTCGCGCTGAACTCGTTCAATCGATGACCACAGGCCGGTTGCGATGCCCGTCGACGTTGGTAGCCTCACGTGGCTGTTTCAGAGCGCTGTCGCGTGCTGGAGCTGACTCGAACTGATCTGAAGCGAAGCATCGCAGGAGAATCCAATGGCATCAAAGTGTGAAATGTGTGGCAAAGGCCCGTCGTGGGGCATGTCGGTGTCGCACTCGCACCGTCGCACCAAGCGTCGTTGGAACCCAAACATCCAGCGTGTCCGTGCGCAGGTGAACGGCTCGACCAAGCGCGTCAACGTCTGCACCGGCTGCATCAAGTCCGGCAAGGTCGTTAAGGCCGGCTGAGCCGGTCAAGGCACCATGCAAGGCGTCATCAAGGCATACGACCCGACGACCGGTGACGGTCTCGTCATGTGCGATACCGATTTGCAGGACTATGAACTCGCCGGCAACGCCCTCGAGGGTTCACTTTTTCGCATGCTGCGCCAAGGCCAGCGTGTGATTTTCGTCCTCGACGACGCCGGTCGAGCTACTCAGCTCAGCCTCGGCTCCGAGGTCGACATGAAGACCCCCGGGCACTGACGCTTCGGGACTGAGCGCACGCAGCTCGCCTCGCTCGCTCTGCTGCGGGAGCCGGAATCGTGCGCATCGTTGAGACTCCCCCGCAGACCGCGGCAAGCGGCTGTGTCACCTGTCGTCCTTG
This sequence comes from uncultured Ilumatobacter sp., assembly GCF_963980585.1. NCBI lineage: Bacteria > Bacillati > Actinomycetota > Acidimicrobiia > Acidimicrobiales > Ilumatobacteraceae > Ilumatobacter > uncultured Ilumatobacter sp. The sequence goes on along the minus strand of NZ_CAXCAM010000002.1, from coordinate 22,475 downwards.
ACCTGGCGTGACCCTCTCCTTCGCCTTCTCGTCTCGGCCCACCCCTCGTTGTCGGGTTTCATCGCTTGGGGTGATCGCGTTTCCTCCGCTATCGCATCGAGCGATGGGGTATGGCGATTGCCGATAGGAGCGCTGACAAGACGTACGGCATTGCACGATCGACGCCACCAGCGCCTATTCTTCCATTCGAACATTCTCGAACACGACGCTGCATTCAGCGAGGAGCACAGCATGAGTGGAACCACCAGTAACGAACGACTCAAGGATTGGGTCGCCGACTGGGCAGCTATCATGCAGCCAGCCGACATCTACTGGTGCGACGGGTCCGCTGACGAGTACGAACGACTCTGCCAAGAGCTCGTCGACTCCGGCACCTTCACCAAGCTCGATGAAGCCAAGCGGCCCAACAGCTACTGGGCCCACTCTGATCCCGGTGACGTCGCCCGCGTCGAAGATCGCACATTCATTTGTTCTGCGACCGAGGTCGAGGCCGGCCCGAACAACAACTGGCGCGATCCCGCGGAGATGCGCGCCGAGATGAAGCGGTTGTACACCGGGTGCATGAAGGGGCGCACGATGTACGTCGTGCCCTTTTCAATGGGTCCGCTCGGCTCGCCCATCGCCCACATCGGAGTGCAACTCAGCGACTCCGCGTACGTCGCCACCAACATGCGCATTATGACCCGCATGGGCCAGGGTGCACTCGACGCACTCGGTGACGACCAATGGGTCCCCTGCCTCCACTCCGTTGGCGCCCCGCTCGCCGATGGTGCAACCGACGTGCCGTGGCCCTGTGATGCCGAGAACAAGTACATCGTGCACTTCCCTGAAACCCGCGAGATCATGTCGTACGGATCGGGCTACGGCGGCAACGCACTGCTCGGCAAGAAGTGCTTTGCGCTGCGTATCGCTTCGGTCATGGCCCGCGACGATGGTTGGTTGGCTGAGCACATGCTCATCCTCAAGCTCACCAACCCGCAAGGCGAGTCGAAATACATCGCGGGCGCCTTCCCGTCGGCATGTGGCAAGACCAACCTTGCCATGCTCATGCCGACCATCCCCGGGTGGAAAGCCGAAACCATCGGCGATGACATCTGCTGGATGAAGATGGGCGACGACGGGCAGCTCTACGCCATCAACCCCGAGGCCGGTTTCTTCGGTGTCGCACCCGGAACCAGCCATGCCACCAACCACAATGCGATGGAAACGCTGTGGGGCAACTGCATTTACACCAACACGGCGCTGACCGACGACGGTGATGTCTGGTGGGAGGAAATGACCGACGACCCGCCGGCACGAGCCACCGACTGGCGCGGCAACCCCTGGAATCCCGAGATCGACACGCCTGCAGCGCATCCCAATGCCCGATTCACTGCACCTGCGTCACAGTGCCCGTCTGCGGCTGCTGAGTGGGAAGACCCCGCTGGCGTTCCGATTTCTGCGATTCTGTTCGGCGGCCGCCGCCGTACGACGGTGCCACTGGTGACCGAGGCGAACGACTGGGAGCATGGCGTGTTCCTCGGTTCGATCATGGCTTCAGAGAAGACCGCTGCGGCCGAAGGCGTGCAGGGCGAGCTCCGCTTCGACCCAATGGCGATGCTGCCGTTCTGTGGATACAACTACGGCGACTACTTCACGCACTGGCTCTCGATGGCTGACAAGACCGACGAGTCGAACCTGCCGAAGATCTTCTTCGTCAACTGGTTCCGCCGCGACGAAGAAGGCCGCTTTCTGTGGCCCGGATTTGGCGAGAACAGCCGAGTGCTCAAGTGGGTATTCGAGCGGGTCGACGGCACCGTCGACGCCGTCGACACCCCGATCGGCAAGCTGCCCGTCAAGGACCAACTCGACTTGGCAGGCCTCGACCTCGATCCAGATGACCTCGAGCGCATCCTCGAGGTCGACACCGACGGTTGGAAGGGCGCTGTGCCACAGATTCGCGAGCACTTCGCCCGCTTCGGCGATCGCCTGCCGGCTCAGCTCACCAAGGCCGTCGACCAGCTCGAGGCTGCACTGTAAACCCGCTGGTCGCTCCATCTGGTGCCTGGCACCGGATGGAGCAACCAGTGAACGATGATTGAAAACGACGAAGGCCGGGCTGTGCAGCCCGGCCTTCGTCGTTTTCGGGTTCAATGAATCAGTCGGTGTGGGGAACCACTGCAACGGCCTTGCGGCCCCTGTGGTTGCCGAACTCGACGACGCCGTCGGTCAGCGCGAACAACGAATCGTCCTTGGCCTTGCCAACATTGTTGCCGGGATGGAACCTCGTGCCGCGCTGGCGAACGATGATGGCACCCGTACGGATCTCAGATCCGCCGAACACCTTCACGCCGAGGCGCTGTGCGTTGGAGTCACGGCCGTTCCGTGTGGAACCGCCACCTTTTGTCTTTGACATGTGCGATCAGCCCTTCTTGATGCTGGTGATCTCGACCACGTCATACTTTTGACGGTGGCCGTAGCGACGATGGTTGTTGGTGCGGCGTTTGAAGGTGTAGCCGTTGATTTTCGGGCCAGCGGCCCGACCAACGATCTTGCCGGTGACTGAAGCTCCTGCGAGCTCGTCAGCCGTGGCAAGAACAGTGTCGCCGTCGACGAGCATGACGGGGGTCAGCGACACGTCGCTGCCTTCGTCCGCGCCGAGCAGTTCGAGCTGCACTCGCTGGCCTTCGGCCACTTTTTCCTGCTTGCCGCCTGAGGCGATTACTGCGTACATAGCGAGAAGCGATGCTAACGGCGTGATTGCACTATTGCTCGCGCGCTGGTCATCGAGATCGACGGACGCCGGTCACGTCTCGTCGCCGGCGACCTCTTCGGACTCCCGGGCGGCTCCTGCAAAGATCCCCTTCGCCATCAGCGAAGTCTCCTGCTTGCGTCGGGCGCGATAGATGATGGCGCGCTGTCGATGGATACCGCCGTCGGCAGGAGCAGCCCACCCGGCCAGATCGGCAAGGTGGCATGCAAGCCGGAACTCTCCCTGTTCAGCGACGACCTGTGCTCGTTCGATCAGCCTTCCGGCGCCACCGGCCAGTTCAGCCAGTTCAGTCGCCAGCACGGCATCAGGGGCCGGCTTGAGGCGGCTTGGCGCGCCGTCCCACCAGCCGCCGAACTGGCGCCACACGCCACGCACCACGAACTCCGGTTCATCGTAGAGCGGCCGCAAGTAGGGCTTCGACAGCAAATCGTCGGGGACGGTGACCGAGTGAACGATCGTGTCGAGCACCTCACCGGCATTCATCATGTCGATCACCTCGCGCACGATCAGTTCCAGCGCCGTGGCAATGTCGTCGAGCACGCCGGCGATCCGGGCTCGGCCCTCGATCGGCAACCCATGCGCGGGAAGCAACAGTTCGGGCTCCTTGGCGATCATCTCGCGCAACGCAGCGGCCCACTCGATCGGGAATCGCTGCACCTTCTGCGGATTGCCGGCGTTCGGGAAGTTCCAGATGACGAAGTCGCCGACCGCCATCCACTTCTCCTCAGGCATCCACGCCCACAAGTGGTCGTCGGTCTCACCGCGGGCGTGGTGCAGTTCGATCGTGCGCGACCCGATCTGGAGCGTGTCGTGGTCGTCAACCACATGGTTGGGGCGCGCCGTGTTGTTCGGAATGAATTCGGGGAAGTCGCCCATCCCAAAGTCGCCCTTGACCCCACCGAACTGGCGGGCATTGATCTGCACGTTCCAGTCGTTGGTCTCGGCATACCGCTCAAACCGGCGCTCGACGTTGCGATGACCGACCACGGTCATGTCGCCGTACTCAGCACCAAACGCCACGCTGCCGCCGACGTGATCGGCGTGGCCGTGGGTGTAGACGAGGTGACTCACCGGTTGGGCGCTCCAGCCCTTGATGGCCTTGACCACCTTCTCGCCGGTCATCGCATGTGACGCGTCGAAGGCGATCAGCCCGTCACCGGAGTCGACGACCACGCTGTGGCTGAAGCTCTCGACCACCGCGAGGCCGTCGCCGATCTCGCTGAGTTCATTGCTGGTTCGATTGAAGGGTCGATCGGTCAACCCGTTGTCGATGATCTCCGATGAAAGCGCAAGAAGGTCAGCCATTTGCCAAATCTAGATACAGCAGGCATCCCCATCGGCACCCGGGGCGCCAGGGACGGACTGGAACTCAACCGTCAACGACTTGGCGACCTTGCCCTTTGTGACGATGCGCATCGTTGCCGCCATGCCGACGAGCTGGGGCGTGATCAAGATGCGAAAGTCGTCATGACGCAACCGGCGATAGGGAGCCAGGTTCTTATTCTTGACATTGGTGTCGACCGACACCTCGGCGACCTTGCCTCAACCGGTGGGGCGGATGAAGTCAATCGACATCGTGCCGCCCTTCTTCTCCAAGACCTTGCGAGCATCGTCGGTGATCTGGATCTCCATGCTGCGATTCTAGAGCAGCGAGCGCAACGACGTCATTCCAGCATCGAGTAGTCGACAACCACACCGCGACCGTCGCAGTCGGGACAGATCTCGCTGTACTCGGTGAGGAGGCCTTCACCGATGCGCTTCCGAGTCATCTCGACCAGGCCAAGCTCGGAGACGTCAAAGACCTGCGACCGCGTCTTGTCCCGCGCCAGCGAGTTACGGAGCGCCTCAACGACCTTGCCGCGGTTCTCCCGAATCTCCATGTCGATGAAGTCGATGACGATGATGCCACCGATGTCACGCAGCCGGAGTTGTTTGGCGACCTCGACCGCGGCCTCCATGTTGTTGTGGAAGACAGTTTCTTCAAGGTTTGACTTGCCGACATTCTTGCCAGTGTTGACGTCAATCACGGTGAGCGCTTCGGTTCCCTCGATAATGAGCGAGCCACCCGACGGCAGCCAGACCTTGCGGTCCAGGGCCTTGTGGACCTGTTCGTGCACGTGGTGCTTTTCGAACAGCGAGAGCCCTTCCTTTTCCGCGTCGTAGTACTCGATGCGGTCGGCAAGGTCCGGATTGAACGCAGCCACGTAGCTGTGGACATCCTCATGCAACCGCTTGTCGTCGATGATGACACCGCGGTAGTCGGCGTTGAACTCTTCGCGAATAACACGCACAGCCAACTCGGGCTCGCGGTAGAGCAACGTCGGCCGTTGTGCCTTGGCCGCCTTGCGTTCGATTTGCTCCCACTCGTTGAGCAGAATGGTCATGTCGGCGGTCAGTTCTTCTTCGGTCGCCGACTCCGCCGCGGTTCGAACAATGAGACCGTGTTCTTCGGGCTTCACCCGGTCGAGAATCCCGCGGAGCCGCTTGCGCACGTCGTCGGGAAGGCGCTTCGAGATGCCGTACGTCTGGGAATTGGGAATCAACACCACAAATCGACCGGGCAGCGAGATCTCTTGCGTGAGACGGGCGCCCTTGTGTGCAATCGGGTTCTTCGTGACCTGGCAGAGGATGAGCTGCTTGTTCTTGAGAATGTCCTCGATGCGGGCGTTGCTGCCCTTCTGCTCGATGTCGGCCGGGTCGTACTGCACGTCGCTGCGGTACAGCACCGCATTCTTCGGGGTGGCGATGTCGACGAACGCCGCCTCCATACCGGGCAGCACGTTCTGGACCTTGCCGATGTACACGTTGCCGTGGATTTGTGCGACGTCGTCCGCTGGCCGGCTGACGTAGTGTTCGATCAGATTCCGCCCTTCGAGCACGGCCACCTGGGCCATCCCCGGACGTGACTGCACGCACATGAAATAGCGTCCGATCGGCTTGCCGTTGCGTTCGCGTCCCCGGCGTTGTTCGAGCCACGCGTCGTCCAACTGCTGCGTGCCGCCTTTGCCGCGACCACCGCGACCACCGCGACTTTTCTTGCGTTGGCCGTCGCTCTGTTTGTCGCCCTGCTTGGTCCGCTGCTTGGCGCCCTTGGGCTGATCGTTGCCGCGCGCTTCGCCAGGCTCGGAGTTGCCGCCGCCGCCTTTGCCACGCCGATTGCGCTTCTTCTTGGGTGCGTCGCCCTCGTTCCCGCCCTCCGACTGCCGGGAGATTCCGGGCGGAGGTGACGACGGAATCGGCATCGTGTCACCGATCTGGGGCTTGCGCACCAAACCGCGTTCGGATGCCTCAGCAGACGGCTGGCCTTCGCTGATTCGCTCGGGGAGCTCAATGTCGTTCTTGTCGTTCGATGCCGACTCGTTGGCTTCGCCCGCGGGGCGCCGGTTCTGGCCGCCTCGTGATCCCCGCTTTCGCTGCTTGCCCTGCCCGCCTGGCTCAGCGCTGTCCGAGCCGGTCTGAGCCGCGTTCGTACTGTCGTTGGTGTGATCCATGTTGAAGAAGTTCCCTTCTGGGGAGAAGCGCACAGGCGTTCTCCGGAGCAGGTACGTGCAGCGAGTGATGGTCGCGCTCGATCCCGGCGTATTCGAACTGTTGATGTGGCCCCGTCACCAACGCGTCGGATGCGGTGAGTCTGGCCATCTCCTCAATCTACCGGAGCACACGCCCAAGCCAGGTGAGGGTCAGCCAGCTACGGACCGATCTCTCTCGGTGAAATCAACGCATCCGGCGCATATGTACGGACTGCACGAGACCGAACATGGCGAAATAGACGATCAGGCTTGACCCACCGTACGAAATGAACGGCAGCGGCAGGCCAGTCACCGGCATGATCTGCAAGGTCATCCCAACGTTCTGGAAGATCTGCCAGAGCAACATCGTAAACACGCCGGCACAGATGTACGTACCGAGGAGGTCACGCGAGAGGTGCGCAATCCTCCAAATTCGGATCAGCGCCACGCCGAACAGCGCCAACATGGCAGCACAACCGACCAGGCCGAACTGCTCGCCGACAGCAGCGAAGGGGAAGTCAGCCCACATCACAGGAATGTCGCGTCCGTTCGTCAGCGGCCCCTGCAACCAACCCTTGCCCCACACGCCGCCCGTGCCGATCGCACGCATTGCATTCTCGGCCTGATACGTGAAATCGGAGTCAATGCCGTCCGGGTTGATGAGCGCTTCGAGCCGGGTGATCTGGTAGCGATCGACGAGGCGGCCAAAGAACGCCGCAGCGACGGTTGCGATGGAGAGCACAGAAATCAATGCGATATACCGCACTTTGGCACCAGCGACGAGCAGGACACCCATGGCCATTGAGATGATGACCGACGCCGACCCGAGGTCCGGTTGGAGGACGATGAGCACCGCAGGCACTCCGACGATCATCAGCCCACCGAGGAAACGCGGGTATGACACCTCGTCGCTGCGCTCCTGGGCGAGATAGACCGCCAGCATCAGCAGCGTGGTGAACTTGGCCATCTCAGCCGGTTGCACGTTGAACGGGCCGAGGTCGAATGAGATTCGGTCTTGACCGCCTGCCACACCGAGCAGGATCAGCAACACGAGCACGACCAGTGTCAAGCCGTACAAGAATGTGGCGCGCTCCTTCCAACTCTCGTAATCGAAGGCCATCACCACCGCCATCACGGCTGTCGCAACGATGGCAAAGATGACCTGGCGAGTGGCAAAGGCGTAGGGATCATCGACCACGCGCGTGCGTGATGCCGAGAACACGACGAAGCAGCCGGCAACGGTCAGAATCATCTGAACGGACATCAAGACCCAGTCGATGTTGCGGCTGGGGTCCGCTGGGCTGGCTCCGATATTGCCGAGCCCAGAGTCGGGCTTGCGCGTCAGGAAGGAAGTCGCCATCAGGCGGTTCCTCCGGTTGCTTCGATGCCCACGTGCTCAGTCTTGCCGATTAGTTGCGACGCGAGAAGCAACTGGTGTCGGCGAGCTTTTTCGGTGCGGCCGGAAACGTCTGGTCAACGTTGAGCGGGGTCGAGAGTTCGACGGAGTCGGCCGGCGCAATCCCTGACATCTGGAGGAACATGCACTTGACGACCGGTCCCGCTGCGGTGGCCCCGTATCCACTCTTTTCGAGGTACGCACTCACGGTGTACGGCCGAGACGAGTCGATGCTGTACGCCGTGAATGCAGAGGAATCGTTCCACGGGAAATTGTTCCGCCCCTGGGCGGTTCCGGTCTTCCCCGCGACCGGGATGGCGCTGCTCGGGTAGTCGAAAAAGAGCTTCTCCCCCGTTGCGCTGTGGTAAAAGTCGCTCGTGTTTCCACCACCGGTCCGGACGACGCGTCGAAGACCTCGATCAATCTCATCGTGAATGTTGGCCGGCATCGGAACCTGGCGGATCACCTCGCCCTCAATGTTGGGTTCCTCGGCGAAGCGGGCCCGGGAGATGTCGACAAAGCCCTGCACTGCAGCGTCGGGCACTCCCGCGTCGTAGACCGCCTTGATGATCTCGGGCTTCATCACGAACCCGAAGTTTGCAATCGTCGAGTAGCCCGTTGCGAGTTGCAGCGGCGTTGCCGACAACAAGCCCTGTCCGATGGCCAGCTGCACGTTGTCGCCGGTGAAGTACCCGCTGCCCTCATCCTCGCTGATGACGCCGCGCCTGGCGTAGTCCTCTTTCAGCTCTCGATCAGGCACCGTGCCGGCGAATTCAAACGGTAGGTCGATTCCCGTCTTCTCACCGAAGCCAAACAGGCCGACCTGCTGCTGCAGCAGGTCCTTCTGCTCGTTGTTCTCCATGATCAACTCACCCACGCGATAGAAAAACGCGTCGCTCGAGACGGCGAGCGCTGTCTCGACGTCGACTGATCCGTAGACGCATGGCCGCCCATTGCCACAGGTGGCGTTCTTGTAGACGCACCGCACGAGGCCAGAGGCGCACTTGTCGCTGTCGACCGACTGCATTCTGTACGTGCCCTGGTCCTGGTAGCGGTCGCTCGTGGAAAGGAGATCGGTCGACAATGCGGCATACGCAGTGAAGGGTTTGAAGGTCGATCCGAGGTTGTAGCGGCCTTGGATTGCCCTGTTGACGAGTGTTGATCGATCAGGGTCGGTCTTGACCGACTCGGGGATCACCTCACCCTCGTCGTCGTACTCCAGCGCTTCGATATCGGTGGCGTCGAAGATCTCCTCGAATTTCCCGCCGCTGAGATCCGACTCGAACCAACGGTTGTCGAAGGTTGGATACGAGGCAAGCGCAATGATCTGGCCGGTTTCCCAGTTCTGGACGACCACAGCACCCGCCGGCGCCTTGAAGGGCACCTCTTCAGGGTAGTACTCCTTGATGTTGGTCTCGGCATCGACTTCGTAGAACGCGCGTGTCTTGAACTCGTTCTCGCGATCGAGCGGATTCGTCGCAGTGGCCTGTCGCCTGAGTTTGAGCTGCGTCTCGAGTGCCTGCTCAGCGTATTGCTGCTGATCGAGGTCGATCGTGAGTTGGATGTCTCGGCCGTTGACCGGAGGGACCCGCTCGACTTCACGGATAATGCGACTGGTGTTGTCGACTTCGTACTTGACGTAACCCGACACGCCGTGCAGTTCTTGTTCCATGCTCAGCTCGATGCCGAATTGGCCAACGCGCTCGCTTTGGGTGTAGCCGTTGCTGACGTACAGGTCCTTGGTCTCGGCGGTGATGGCACCCATGTAGCCAACGACATGGCTCGCAAGCGGCGCATAGGGGTACGTGCGTGTCGACGTTTCAACGATCTCCACGCCAGGAAGGTCTTCCACACGTTCCTTGATCGCGATCGCCGTCGCTTCGCTCAGCCCCTCGGCCACCGGCATCGGGAGCAGCGTGTCAGTGATCCCGCGCTCGTAGCGTCGCTCCATGTCTTCAACAGCAACGTCGACCCATCCTGAGAGTCTCCGGAAGATCTCCTCGCGGTCACTGTCCCGACGGAGCAGCTCCCAGTCCACGGTGACCGCCAGCGATCGCTGATTGTCAGCAAGGATTCGGCCGTCGGCGTCGAAGATGCGACCGCGCTGCGGCAACAACGCTCGAGTCCGAAGCTTGGTGGTATCAACCTGCTCCTGGAGCGCTTCGGCTTCAACGGTTTGGAGGAACCAGAGGCGCGCTCCGACGAGCGAGAACAGCAGGGTCCCGACAAGAGCGAGGACACCCAACCGGGTGGCGCGTTTATCGACTGCCATTGCGTCAGTGTGCCCTTTTCTCAACGTCGATCGACCGCGGTCGCGCCAGGCCTCGGTGGTCGTTCTTCACAGAACCGCAATGTAGCCGTGCAGAGTCGCCGGGTGAGCGCGGCATCCTCTGTTCACCAAACGTTGCGCCGGAGGGTGTTCCTCACGGCGCCGCATCACAGCGTCGGCTCGCGCGGCGGGGCGACCCACTCCGCACTTCGGATCCGGAGGCACCACCGCGCCAACGGAACAAACAGCGGCGAGAGAACACCTGCAGCAATCGCCACAACGGGCACGATCAGTGTGAGTCGCGGCTCAAAAGGGTCGCTCGCCCCAATGAACAACCGGGTGACCGGCACCATCACCTCGCCGACAGCTGCCCCCATCATTGTGAAGAGCATCGCCAACCACCAGTGCGGCTCGGCAACGATGATGGCCAGGAATCCAGCAACGGTTCCGGCAATCGTCATCGGGATCGCTGTCGAACCAATCGGCAGGCCTTCCAACATGTCGTACATCACACCGAGAACGAAGCCGGCCATGGCCCCGCGCTCGGATCCCCCGGCGGCACCTGCAGCGGCGGCAAGCGCCAGCACCACCTGAATGGTCACGCCTGCGATCGTGATCTCAACAAACAACGACCGTTGGAGGGCGAGCAAGAGCATGCCAACTGGGATCAGCCGAATGACGGGACCTTGCCAGATTGCCGCCAACATCAGCCCGCTCCGAGGCGGTCGGGTGATGTCACTCCCGCTCGACTTCGGACAGCGGCGTGTAGAGCACGACCCGCAGGAAGTTCAAGCGTGTCACGTCGGCGTACGGCTGCACATCGAGGAGCGGACCGCCGGGGCCGGATCGGTCGGCACGGTTGACGGCCACACCGATCGGGATGTCGGGCGGCGCAAGGCTGTCGAAGCCCCCAGCGGTGACGACGAGGTCGCCTTCCTGGAGCACCGCGAGACTCGGGTTGTCTTGCAAGAACCGAATCTGCGGGATCAACCCCCGCCCGCGCCCTTCGAGCGCACCGAACTCCTTCGCCGTCAGGTTCGGCACCGTTGTCGTCGTCGTTGTTGTCGTGGTCTCGATGACCTCGCCATCGACCGGCAACGCCCCGGCGGGGCTCTCTCCATCGTTGGGGTCGAGTGTCGTCGACGTCGCGTTGACCGGCAGGTCCCCCGAAGTGGGGTCATCAACGCTGGCCGGGTCACCGTTTGCTCCGTCGTTCTGCGGCAACGACGACTCGGATGCAAGCACATCGGTGACCAGCGTGGTCGCGACGAGGTCCTCGAGTTCTTCGTTGGTCCGCCCCGAGGGGCGGGTGTCCGTCGGACCCAGATCTGCAGCTGGAGCGGCCTGCACACGCACCGGGACCACGTACCTGGAGTCGGTGATCAACATCACCTTCGCTGTGTTGTCGGTGACACTGGTGATTTTTCCGATGAGGCCCGCCTGGTTCACCACGGGCATGCCGACACGGACACCACGTGTTCGGCCGATGTCGATCTCGATGATCTGGTCGAGGTTGTTCGACGACGCGCCAACGACCTTGGCGACCTCGGTCGGAATGCCGGCAAGAGAATTGAGGCTGAGCAGCGCCTTCAGCTCCGCTGCCTCCTCCACCGACAGGCGAGCGGTCGCCTGTGTGCCGATCAACCGATCGAGTTGGTCCTGCAGCGCTTCGTTTTCACGTTCCAAGTCGTCGTACTGAGTGACGCCATTCCATGCTCGGCTCACGGGCGTCGTGATGACATCCGTCGCTGATTCGATCGGCGCCATCGCACGAGCAAACCCGTCGCGGACACGATCGAGGACAGGGTTGCCGCGCAGGTCCAGCGTCAGCAGCAGGACGAGAGTCAAGAGCAGCGCAACGATGACGCGGCGTCGTCCGACTGTGTAGATCGCCATCTCAGAAATCTTCCACGATTCGGGAACGCAGCGGGCGCGGGCGAATCAGTTCTCGCCGCCGAGTGACATCAGACCGCGCATGGCATCAATGTTCTCGAGAGCTCGACCTGAGCCGATGACGACGCTGTACAGCGGCTCGGCGGCAACGCGGATCGGCATCCCGGTCTCGTGCGCCAAACGCTCATCCAGACCACCGAGCAACGCACCGCCGCCCGTGAGCATGATGCCGTCCTGCATGATGTCGGCCGCAAGTTCTGGCGGGGTCTTGTCGAGCGTGGTCTTCACGGCATCGATGATGGCGTTGATCGGCTCTGCAAGCGCTTCGCGGATGTGTTCGGTGGTCACCTGGATCGTGCGCGGGAGACCTGAGATCAGGTCGCGGCCGCGGATGTCGGCTGTGAGCTCTTCTTCCAATGGCCATGCCGAGCCCATCTGGATCTTGATCTCCTCGGCTGTTCGTTCGCCGATCGCCAAGGAGAACTCTTTCTTCACGTACTGCAGCACAGCATCGTCAAGTTCATCACCGGCGACACGCACCGATTGTGCGGTGACGATGCCACCGAGCGAGATGACCGCCACTTCGGTGGTGCCGCCGCCGATGTCGACGATCATGTTGCCGGACGGTTCGTGCACGGGGAGATCCGCACCAATTGCCGCAGCCATCGGTTCTTCGATGATGTGCACCGGCTTGCGAGCACCGGCGTATTCCGCAGCGTCTTGCACTGCGCGCTGCTCGACGCCGGTGATGCCCGACGGCACACAAATCACCATGCGCGGTTTGCTCCACTTCGACGCGTGCACCTTCTGGATGAAGTAGCGAAGCATCTTTTCGCACACCTCGAAGTCGGCAATGACGCCGTCCTTGAGCGGACGAATCGCCTTGATGTGATTGGGCGTGCGCCCCATCATGCGCTTGGCTTCAAGGCCAACGGCCACCGGACGCCCGTCATTGACGTTAATCGCCACGACCGACGGCTCATCGAGAACGACGCCTTGGCCACGAACATAAATGAGGGTGTTCGCCGTACCGAGATCGATGGCGAGGTCACGCCCCAGGCTGAGCGGGTTATTGCGGGCCATATTCTGGCCCTCCCTTCGCGAGCTGAAAATTCGAGTGCTGTGGAGGTGCGCGACACCAACGACGTCGCACCTCGTTCCCGGTCACCGTACCAGGGCGGCGGAATGTTACAGATTCGGGAAGAAGATGCCGATCTCGCGCTGGGCCGACTCGAGTGAGTCGCTGCCGTGCACGAGGTTCTCGGTGAAGAGAATGCCGAGGTCACCGCGAATGGTTCCAGGCGCAGCGCTCCGCGGGTTGGTCGCGCCCATCATGTTGCGCACCACTTCCCACGTGTCTTCCGGGCCTTCGATGACCATAGCGACGACGCGTCCGCGGCTCATGAACTCGACGAGTTCGCCATAAAAGCCCTTGCCGACGTGCTCTTCGTAATGACGAGCCAGGGTGTCTGCGTCGAGCTGACGGAGCTCCATTGCAACGACGTCAAGGTTCTTCGCCTCGAAACGCGAGGTGACCGCACCGATGAGCTTGCGCTCCACGGTGTCGGGCTTCAGGAGGACGAGTGTGCGATCAGACATGGCCATCAAAGCTATCGGTGGCAAACAGCAACCCGCGCTCGTTTGCTCTCCCTCGTCCAGTTCACCTCGCGTCAAGAATGGACAGGCCGAGCCGAGATGGCAGGCCAGCGTTGGTCAGTTCGCGTGGCGCTGCAACACAGCGCGAGCTGCGCCAGCGGTGTACAAGCTCCCGGTGGCCAACACAGCGTCGTCGCCGTCGGCATACTCCATGGCCCGAACGCAAGCATCTTCAACCGTGTCGAACGAAGCAATGTTGTCGCAACCGAGGGCCTTGGCAGCCTCAACGACTTCGCGCACGTTGACGCCGCGCGGCGACGGTGCTGTGCACGCGAAGACCATGTCGAACTCATCAGCGCGGAGCGCCGCGAGCATCTCGCCCGGATCGCGCAGCGTGCCGAACACGAGGAGACGTCGACCGTCTGGATGGAAGTCGTCGAAGAACACTTGGGCGCACGTGTCGGCGCCGGTCGGGTTGTGCGCACCGTCAATGATCGTGAGGGGCTGCCGGCCGAGCACCTCGAAGCGACCGGGCATTGCGACTTCGCCCATGCCTTCGGTCACGATCTCTTCAGATGGAGGCGCCGCAAAGAACATCTCGACGGCGGTCAGGGCGACGGCTGCGTTGACACCCTGGTACGCGCCGTGCAACGGGATGAACACATCGGGATAGATGGTCGTCGGTGTGCGGATGTCAAGCATGCGGCCACCGAGTGCCAGGGCATTGCTTTCGACTTCGAAGTCGTCGCCGCGCACGATCACCGATGCCGCGCCCGCCGCCTGAAAGATCTCCACGAGTTCAGGACGCGTCTCACCGATCACTGCGGCACAGCCGGGCTTGATGATCCCGGCTTTCTCAGTGGCGACGTCGACAAGTGTGGGGCCAGCAAACTCGTTGTGGTCCATGCCGATGTTGGTGACGACTGCAACCGTCGGGTTGACGACATTCGTCGCATCCCACCGACCGAGGATGCCCACTTCGATGACCATGACATCCACAGCGGTGTCGGCGAACCAGCGGAACGCTGCAGCAGTCATCACCTCGAAGTAGCTCGGGAAGAGTCCCACTACGGGTTCGAGTTCAGCGACGGCGCCCACGACCTCGGCGAGTTCCACGTCGCTGATCGGCTCGCCGTTACGCCGAATCCGCTCGTTGATGTGCTCGAGATGCGGGCTCGTGTATGTCCCGACGGTCAGGCCCGCAGCTTCCAGCATGCGCGAGATCATTTGCACCGTCGAACCCTTGCCATTGGTTCCCGTGACATGAATGACCGGCGCACAGTGCTGCGGATCGCCCATCGCTGAGCAGAACGCCTCAATCACTTCGGTCGATGGCGAATCGATACGCCCCGTCTTCTGATACGACGCATGATCGTCGAGATACCGCAGTGCCTCAGTCATCGTGAAGGCTTCCGTCATGACAGGTTGAACCTCACCAAGAAGAATCTACGGGCAGCGAAACGGTTTCCGAGATGACACACCGCTCGCGGCCAGAACCCGCGGTCAGAAGTTGTGCCTAGGAGGCGGCTTTGCGTTGGCGCGCCGGCTTACGCGGCACCAAGGTTGGGTTGACCTTGTCGATGACCGTCTTGCGGTCGATGACGACCTTGCCGATGTCTTCCCGGCCCGGAAGGTCATACATCGTCTCGAGCAACACTTCTTCCAGGATCGCGCGTAGACCGCGGGCACCGGTCGCACGGAGCAGTGCCTGATCGGCGATGGCATTGAGGCCGTCCTCGGTGAACTCCAGCTCGACATCTTCGAACTCGAACACCTTTGCATACTGCTTGACCAGGCTGTTCTTCGGCTCGGTCAGAATACTCACCAGCGCTTTCTGGTCGAGGCTGCGCACGGCGCCAACCATCGGCAAACGGCCGATGAACTCGGGGATCATGCCGAACTTCACGAGGTCTTCAGGGAGCACCTGGGCGAACAGTTCGCCGGGATCGCGCTCGACCTGGCTGCGCACAGTGCCGTTGAATCCAACGCCCTTGTGACCAATGCGTTGTTCGATGATCTCTTCGAGGCCGGCAAACGCGCCGCCGAGGATGAACAAGACGTTGGTGGTGTCGATCTGGATGAATTCTTGGTGCGGGTGTTTGCGTCCGCCCTGGGGCGGGACCGAGGCAGACGTACCTTCCAGAATCTTCAGCAGCGCCTGTTGGACACCTTCGCCCGAGACGTCACGCGTGATCGACGGGTTCTCGCTCTTCCGTGCGACCTTGTCGATCTCGTCGATGTAGACAATGCCTGTCTCGGCACGCTTGACGTCGAAGTCGGCTGCTTGGATCAACTTGAGCAGAATGTTCTCGACGTCCTCGCCGACGTAGCCCGCTTCGGTGAGCGCCGTCGCATCAGCGACCGCAAACGGCACGTTCAGCTGGCGGGCAAGTGTCTGCGCGAGGTGGGTCTTGCCGCAACCGGTCGGGCCAAGCAGCAGAATGTTCGATTTGGCCAATTCGACTTCGTCGCGTCGGCCGACCGTGGTGGCCTGGCTCTGATACTGAATGCGCCGGTAGTGGTTGTAGACGGATACGGCGAGGATCTTCTTGGCCTCGACTTGACCGACGACGTAATCATCGAGGAAAGCTCGAACCTCACGCGGATTCGGCAGGTTGTCGAAGCTGAGCTCAGCCGTTTCGGTGAGTTCCTCTTCGATGATCTCGTTGCAGAGATCGATGCACTCGTCGCAGATGTAGACGCCAGGGCCCGCAATGAGCTTCTTGACCTGCTTTTGCGACTTACCGCAAAACGAACACTTCAACAGTTCGCCTGTGTCACCGAATTTGGCCACTGTTGTTACCCCTCAACATCCAACGAGTTCGTCGTTCTGCATTCTGCCCGACCGAGCTGGCCGGGAGCGAGACATTGTGCCCCACCTGCCGATTCGAGTCGTGGATACCGCCGAGAACCCGAGGTCAGCGGATCGGGCCGTCCCGGTCCACCGTCTCACGCGACGAGATCACTGTGTCGATGATGCCATACTCCAGCGCCTCATTCGCTTCCATCACGAAATCACGGTCGGTATCAGCGTGGATGCGCTCGATGGGCTGACCGGTGTGGTGAGCGAGAATGCCGTCCAGGATCTCACGCATCCGCAGAATTTCTTTTGCGGCCAGCTCAAGATCGGTGACCTGGCCGTAGCCGACCTGGCCTGACGGCTGGTGCAGCAACACTCGTGAGTGCGGCAGCGCGAGCCGCTTGCCCTTCGTACCAGCGGCGAGCAGCACAGCGGCTGCCGAAGCTGCCTGGCCGAGGCAGATCGTCGCGATGTCGTTCTTGATGAACTGCATCGTGTCGTAGATCGCGAACAACGCCGTGATGTCGCCACCAGGGCTGTTGATGTAAATGCTGATGTCCTTGTCGGGGTTCTCCGACTCGAGGTGAATCAGCTGCGCACAGATGAGACTGGCGATCTGGTCGTCGACCGGCGTCTGCAGGAAGATGATGTTGTCCTTGAGCATCCGGCTGTAGAGGTCGGAGGCGCGCTCGCCACGACTGGTCTGCTCGATGACATTGGGGACCAGGTAGTTCTGAGCGGCGTACTTGTCGGCGGGGAGATTCATGACTCTGCTGCTTCCTCGGACGTCTCGTCCGTGCCTTCTTCGTCGTGGTTGTGGTCGTGAGTGTGGTTGCCGTCTTCGTCGTGCGTATGGCCAAGCACCAGGTCACGATCGAGCGCTGCGCCGTTCTCATCGACGAAGTCGACGTTGTGCACGAGCCAGTCGAGCGCCTTGTTTTTCTTGATCTGTGCAAGCAGCTCAGAGACCGCATCGTTCTGCTCGTATGCCTTGCGGATCTCCTTGGCCTTTTGGCCGTACTGCATTGCCATGCGGGCGTACTCGCCCTCGATCTCGTGGTCCTCGACCTCGAAGTCTTCGGCGGCAGCGACGGCACGCAGCGCCAGGTCGCTCTTGACGGCCTGCTCGGACTGGCCCCGCATCGACTCAATGAACTGTTCGGGTTCCTGTCCGGTCATCTCCATCCACTGGCCGAAGTCGATGCCCTGGGCCTGGAATTGCTGCATCGTGTTCTGCACCCGCTGGTTGAGGTCAGAATCGACCATCGGCGCGGGAGCTTCGATCTCGCTCAGCCCGGTGAGCGCATCGGTGATCTTGGTCACGAGACCCTGACGCATGCCGTTGAGCTTTTGCTCGCTGATGCGTTCCTTCAGTGCTGTGGTCCACTCGTCGATGGTCTCGAACTCACCGGTGTTGTCGGCGACCCATTCGTCGGTCATCTCCGGCATGTCCATCTTCTGGACTGCTGTGACCTTGACGGTGAAATCGGCCGCTTCTTCGGTGCCCTTGGGCGTCGACGAGAAAGCGAGCTCGTCGCCGGCTGTTGATCCGGTGACTTGCTCGTCGAAATCGTCGCTGACCCAGCCTTGACCGATCTCGTAGTTCCAGTCCTCGGTGTTCAGACCGATGACTTCCTCACCGTCGCGGGTCGCGGTGAGATCAAGCGTGAGGAAGTCACCCTCCTCTGCGGGGCGATCGGCATCGACGAGTGCGCCTGATTTGCGCAGTTCGGCGTTACGCGCCTCATCGAGTTCGTCCTCGGTGACGTCAAGCACCGGAAGTTCGATCGACAGCGAGTCGTAACCGGGCACCTCGACAACCGGACGGATGGTGCAGGTGGCCTCGAATTCGACCGGCCCTGACTCTTGACCATCGGTGATTTCGACCTCAGGTGTCGAGATGAGGTCGACGCCGTGCTCACGCACTGCCTTCGCGAGATACTCCGGGACGCCGTCGCGAAGCGCCTGCTCGCGAGCCGGGCCGATACCCACCTGCGCTTCGAGGACCTTGCGGGGCGCCTTACCCGGGCGGAACCCGGGCAAGCGCACTTCCTTGGCGATCAGCTTGAAGGCTTTGTCGATCTCAGAGTCGAACTCAGCTTCTTCAACTTCGACGTACAGCTTGACTTGGTTGCCCTCGAGGGCCTCTACAGAACTCTTCACAGGGGCGCGAGTCTACCGGCGGGCCTGTCGGGATCAGCCGAGTCGCTGCAGCGTTGCAGCGCGTGGAACGAGTTACTTTGCGTCGCGCTTGGCGATGCGCTTGGCCGTTCGGCCGATGGGTTCGAGATTGCGGTGGTCAAGGTCGCCGACTTCGGCACCGTTCTCGAAGAGGACGCGGTAGCGCTGCCAGTTGAAGCCGTTCGCAAGAATGACCTTGCCTTCGGTACCGACGGGCACACCGTGGACCTCAGCGGTCGTGCGAACCTTGTCGTTGATCTTCAGAAAGATCTGGCCGTCGTGCGGCGAGGCGAGCTTGTGTGGCTTCCAGAACTCCATCGCTCCCTATTCTGCCTCGCTCCGACGCGAATCGGCGACTTCACCCCATCCGAGGCAAGATCGATCAGAGCCGTCCGGTCAAGTCGGCGGCGATTCGGCGCAAATTCTTCAGTCAGGGCGCATGATCTCGAAGAGGTCGGTGGCGCGGCTGTACGCGTTGCCAACGTGGCGGCCGACGGCGCGCAGCGCTGCTTGGTCGACGCGGGTGCCGTCGAGCAGCGCCTCGTCGACGTGGAACTGGACGGCCTCGCCAATGACGAGGCTATTGCCGTGTTTCGGATGGCCGATGTCGACGATGTCGACGACGACGCATTCGATATTCGCCCTGCACTCCCCCACGATCGGCGGGCGGATCGATTCTGAGGGCACGGCGGTCAGGCCCGCTTCGACAAATTCGTCCACGCCAGGCTCGTGCGACGCTGCCGTGGAATTCATCGCGTCGACAACTTCGTCGGTGACGATGTTGATGGTGAACTCGCCGACCTCTCGAACATTGTCGAGCGTGTCGCGTCGCACGCTGCGGCCAGGGGCGAAGACGAAGGTCGGTGGCGTGCCGCTCATGCAGTTGAAGAACGAGTACGGCGCAAGATTCGGTACTCCGTCGGACGAAATCGTCCCGATCCAGCCGATCGGTCGGGGAACGATGAGCCCAGTGGCAAGCTTGTACGGGTCAGCTCCCGTGAGATCAGAAACAGCGAATCGGGTCTTGGTCACGGCGGCAGTCTGCCTGCCAGGCGTCGCTGGCAACTCATCGAGCAGCCGATGAGTTGGCGGACCGTCACATCACCATCGGCAGCGACCGGGCGCTCAGCGTGCTCGGAGTTCCTTGCGCAGGATCTTGCCAGCCGCGCTCTTCGGGATGGCGTCGATTACCTCGATCTGCCTGACCTGCTTGTAGCTGACGAGGTGTTCGCTCACCAGTTCCTGGATCTCTTCGAGCGTCACGGTCTCCCCTGGTGCCGCCGTGACGAAGGCCTTCGGAATCTCGCCCGCCTCATCGTCGGGCACCCCGATGACGGCAACATCGGCCACCTTCGGGTGCGTGATCAGCAGCGCCTCGAGCTCGGCCGGCGCGACCTGGAAGCCCTTGAACTTGATCAGTTCTTTGAGTCGGTCGACGATCGTCATGTGGCCGTGTTCATCAATAATGGCGACATCGCCCGAGTGGAGCCAGCCGTCAGCGTCGATCGTGGCCGCTGTTGCCTCGGCATTGTTGAGATAGCCGATCATCACCTGTGGCCCCCGCACCCAAAGCTCGCCACGTTCGCCGACCGGCTGGTCCTCGCCTGTCCCGGGGTCGACGATCCGGCTCTCCGTGTTCGACACCGTGACGCCACTGGTGCCGGGGCGATAGTCACCTTCCACCGTGCAGTGACTGACCGGGCTGAGCTCGGTCATGCCGAAGCCCTGCACAACTTCGCATCCCAGTCGCGCGCCTGCCTCGGCGGCCAGCTCGGCGCCGAGGGGTGCTGCGCCAGAAAAGATCTGGCGGACTGACGACATGTCGTACTGGTCGACGATCGGGTGCTTGGCCAGTCCGAGAATGATCGGCGGCACGGCGAAGAAGCGGGTGATGCCGAGGTTCTGTACCGCTTCCAATGCCTCGACCATGTCGAAACGCGGCATCGTGACGGTGGTGACGCCATTGGCGAGCAGGCCATTCATCAATACCTGCATGCCATAAATGTGGAAGAACGGCAACGCTGCAAGCGCCACTTCGTCGTCGGTGTAATTAATCGCATGGTGGAGTTGCTCGATGTTGGCGACCAGGTTGCGATGGGTCAACATCACGCCCTTCGGGAGCCCGGTCGTACCTGAGGAATACGGCAACACGACGGTGTGGGTGGCGAGGTCGACCGCAACTTGCTCGATCGGGTCACCAAACACATCGGCCATCGGTGTCGTGCCTGCCGGGGCATCCCCCATGACGACCACCTCGGTCACGTCGGTGCCCTCGATCGCAGCGAGCGCCGTCTCGACGAACATCGGCACGGTGAACAGCATCGATGCACCGGCGTCCTGAAGCTGATGACGGACTTCGCCTACCCCGTATGTCGGGTTGATCGTGGTGACCGCGCCACCAGCGACAGCGACACCGTGGAACACGACGGCATATTCGGGCAGGTTGGGCGCCATCAGACCAACGACCTGGCCAGGAGCGACCCCGCGTGCTGCAAGGCCGCCAGCGAGCGAGTGAATGGCGTCACCGAGCTGAGCGAACGTGTACGAGCTCGTACCCGCCGCATCGCGGATGGCGACGCGGTCCGCCAGCGCTGACGCGTTGCGCAACACGTGCGCGGTGATCGTGACGTCGGGGATCACGACGTCGGGCAGCGGGCTGTGATGAATGATGGTGGTGGTCACGATGGGGTGCGTCCTCGGTGGCGTCGGTGGATCTTCCGGACAGTACTGCCGGTTTCGCTGCAGAGGAAACCGTCGTGGGGTTCGAGCCGGGCCGAACGGCCCTAGCAACAAGTCGTGCGATCACCGTATGGTCGAGGAGGAATGGCACACGACGCAATGACAGCGGCTGACGCCGTATTTCTCCGGATCGAGACGCTGCACGAACCGCAGCACGTTGGATCTCTCTCGCTGTTCGCTGGCGACGCACTTCGCAACGACACAGGCGCCATTGACCTTGATGCGCTCCGGGCCCACGTGGGTCGGCGGCTCGACCGGGTGCCGCGACTCCGGCAGCGCGTGATGGAGGTCCCGTTCGGGCAAGGTCGGCCCGTCTGGGTCGACGATGTGGGCTTCGACATCGAGTATCACGTACGTCTGACC
This sequence comes from uncultured Ilumatobacter sp., assembly GCF_963980585.1. Classification (NCBI taxonomy): domain Bacteria; kingdom Bacillati; phylum Actinomycetota; class Acidimicrobiia; order Acidimicrobiales; family Ilumatobacteraceae; genus Ilumatobacter; species uncultured Ilumatobacter sp. The sequence goes on along the minus strand of NZ_CAXCAM010000002.1, from coordinate 977 downwards.
TCACTCCCGCGGCCCGGCGGGAACGACCAGCTGCTCGACCTGATGAGTCGGGTCCAGGCAATCGCGCTCGATCGGGCACGACCCCTGTGGGAGATGTGGTTTGTCGACGGTGTGGCCGACGATCGAGTCGGGCTGATCATCAAGACCCACCATGCACTCGGCGACGGTATTGCGAACGTCGACCTTGCCATGGCTTTGGTCGACCTCGAGCCAGACCCGGCTCCCGACGTTCCCGCCGATCCGTGGCAGCCGCGCAGCGCCACAGCACCTCGAGACCTGCTGACCGCATCGATGGCCGATCAAGCTCGTCGATCGTTCTCGATCGCCCGCGCCGCTGCGGATGCGGTGCGCGATCCTCGGCCCTTGATCGGTACCGCGACGAGCATCGTTCGAACCGTCCGCGACTTCGTGGTCAAACCTGCACCCGCACCGTGGAACCGCGACGTGGGTGCGCAACGGCGCTGGGTGTCGGCCCGTGTGCCGCTCGAAACGGTGCGGACGATCAGGGAGGGACACGACGCAACGATCAACGACGTCGTGCTGGCTGCCTGCTCGGGCGCGCTCCGCCGGTTTCTGTCCGAGCGCGTCGACGCTCCCCCATCGCTGCCAGCCTCCCTCAAGGCAATGGTCCCGGTGTCGTTGCGCTCCGATGACGAGCACGGCGACACGTTGGGCAACCGGATCTCGCTGATCCTCGTTGATCTGCCAATCAGCGAACCCGACCCCGCCGTCCGCCTCGAACGTGTCCACACGCAGACGAGCGAGCTCAAGGGGTCCGTCATGGTCGACGGTGCACAAACGATCCTTGAACTCGCCGACACCATCCCGCGGCTCGCGCCGATGGTGACGCGTTTCGTCAGCCGACAGATTCCGATGAACCTCGTCGTCACCAACGTGCCAGGCCCGCCGATTCCGCTCTACCTGCGCGGCGCCCCGCTCGTCGAGACCTACCCCTATGTCGAAGTTATCGACAACGA